>JAWVYR010000235.1:0-4346 GCA_033722635.1 Balneolaceae bacterium
ACCTCTGCGATGGCTATTAATGAAACAGCTCTATCGGTACCCGAGCAGCCCTGGGCTAAAGAAAGTAGCGAGGTTTCATCTGCTATGGGAACAGATCTCTCCCAGGGACTCTCTGAGAGCGAGGCGGAACTACGCAAAAATCAGTTCGGAATTAATCAGCTGCGGGAGCATGAGGAAAAAAGCATATGGACCATCTTCGTTGACCAGTTCAAGAGCCTGATCGTGGGGCTGTTGGCGGTCGCTGCCGTGGTCGCATTTTACTTCGAGGAGACGCTGGAAGGATGGGCGATCGGGGTGGTGATCATGATCAATGCGTTGATCGGCTTTTTTACGGAGCTGCGGGCGGTCCGGTCCATGGAAGCACTCTACAAGCTGGGGGAGGTAAAAACCAAAGTGCGTAGGGATGGTACGGTAAAGGAGATCGAAGCCACGGAGCTGGTGCCCGGCGATATCGTCGTTTTCGAAGGGGGCGATATCATTACGGCCGATCTGCGGATCATCGAAAGCAACAAGCTGCAGGCTGATGAGTCCACGCTGACCGGGGAGAGCAACCCGGTTGGCAAGCAAACCGAACCGGTCGGGGCAGAGGATGTGCTGGCCGAGCGCAGCAGCATGCTCTACAAGGGGACGGCGATCACACGGGGATCGGGTGAAGGAATCGTCGTGGCTACCGGGCTGGAGACCGAACTGGGCCACATCTCCTCGCTGGTGGAGGAGGCCGAGACAGAGGTGACTCCGCTGGAGGAGCGGCTCGACCGGCTGGGATACCGCCTGATCGTTTTGACGCTGGTGATCGCCGCCTTTGTGGCTGTCTCCGGCATCGTAGCAGGTAAGCAGCTGTTTTTGATGATCGAAACCGGCCTGGCTCTGGCAGTAGCAGCTATTCCGGAGGGGCTGCCGATTGTGGCCACGATCGCCCTGGCCAAAGGGATGCAGCTGATGGCCCGCAAAAACGCACTGGTAAACCGGCTCTCCTCAGTGGAAACACTGGGAACCACCGGCATCATCTTCAGTGACAAAACCGGTACCCTGACCATAAACCGGATGACGGTTACGCAGTATTATCTGCCGGATAGCAAGGTGCAGGTTGATTCCAACGGTGAAACGACCTTTCAGAAAGATGATTCAATCATCGAGCCCCTGGAGGATGCGGGATTAAAACGAGCCCTCGAAACCGGGGTTTTCTGTAATAATGCTTCATTGCAAAATGGATCCGCCAAAGAGGGGACCGGCGATCCCCTGGAAGTTGCGCTTCTGGTAGCGGCTGATAAAGCGGGTTTGTCTGTTGATGAAATGAGGAGGCAACATCCCGAGCAAAGAGAGGAAGCGTTCGACCCCGATGTGAAGATGATGGCGACCTGGAATGAGCTGGAGGGTGGTGGATACCGGGTGTCGGTGAAGGGAGCGCCCGATGTGTTGCTGGAACACTGCCGGGAGGTCTTTAATGAGGGTGAGAATAGAAAACTGAAACAAAGCCAAAAAGAGGATTGGCTGAAAGTCAACCAAGAGCTGGCATCGGAGGGGTTGCGCATCATCGGTCTTGCTTTTAAAAATTCGGAGAGCACGGAGGAAGATCCGTATGAAAACCTGGTATTTCTGGGTCTGGCGGCCCTGATGGATCCGCCCCGCCAGGATGTGAAAGAAGCGATAAGGAGGTGCAAGCAGGCGGGGATCCGGGTGGTGATGGTTACCGGCGACCAGGAAAACACCGCGCGGTATATAGCGGAGGCGGTGGGGCTGGTTGAAGGGGATGATCCGACAGTGATCCATGGGAAAGATCTGCCCCCGCCTGATCAGCTTGAAAATAGCGAGTATGGAATGCAGGAAATTCATGATGCCTCCATTTTTGCACGGATCAGCCCGCAGCAAAAGCTGGACCTGATCGAACTCTATCAGAAAAAGGGTGAGATCGTGGCGATGACCGGTGATGGAGTCAATGATGCGCCCGCCCTGAAGAAAGCTGATATCGGTATCGCCATGGGGCTGCGGGGAACGCAGGTGGCCAAGGAAGCGGCTCATATGGTGCTTACCGACGATGCATTCTCCACCATCGTATCGGCTATAGAGCAGGGGAGGGTCATCTTCGGCAACATTCGGCGGTTTATTCACTACCTGCTGTCGTGCAATGTGAGTGAGGTACTGGTGGTGGGACTCGCCTCGATGGTGGGAGCACCGCTGCCCATCCTCCCGCTGCAGATCCTGTTTCTGAACCTGGTGACCGATGTCTTTCCGGCGTTAGCGCTGGGTGTGGGTGAGGGAGAAGAGGGGGTTATGGATAAGCCACCCCGCGATCCAGGCGAGCCCCTGCTGACGCGTGGTCACTGGATGAGCATCGGCTCTTATGGACTGTTTATTGCCGTGGTGGTCATGGCTTCACTGTACCTTGCCATCTTTCATCTGGATATGGAAACGGAGTCTGCGGTAACTATTTCATTTCTTACCCTTGCGTTGAGTCAGCTATTTCACGTCTTCAACATGCGAAGCTTTCAGTCCCGAATATGGGACAATGAGATCACCCAAAATCTGTTTGTCTGGGGAGCAATCGTCCTATGCCTGATCATCATTCTGGGGGCCGTATATATTCCGTCGATCGCGGCCGTTCTGCAGCTTATCGACCCCGGGCTGAACGGATGGCTGCTGGTTATAGGCATGAGCCTGCTGCCCCTGATTGCAGGCCAGATTTACATTGGCATCCGCAGTCAGATGATGCAGGATACTTTACCCTGAAACTACCCATTTAGATAGCTGATGGCTGCCCGCATGTTAGAAACAGCCTTCCTCCACATGCTCGGTGATCAGGGCTTTGAGCTCGTGGATATTTTGCTGTTCCTGCGTTTTCAATTTTTTCCAGAACAGCTGCAGTTTCTTATTGCCGTTGGCATTGGCGATATACTGATCGTACCGCCACAACATATCCAGCCGTCGGCTCAGGTCGTGTATCATATCGTGGTCGTGATCTTCCATTCCGTGGGTTTCGCCCAGGTGTTCCACTTCTTTTTCAAATGCCTGTATACTCATAATATCCTCTTTGTTAAGTAAGGTTGTAGGCAACAGCAGGTTCACCGAATATGATAGGTCGATTGCCGGTCGGATGAAGTAGGAGGAAAGACGCTTGACCTGTAAAGAATATCCCCGCAGAGTCTTCGCGGAAAAATGAAAGGAAATAAAAAAATAACCGGAACACATCTGCATGTTCTTTCGGTCGGAAAGCGTCATGCAAAGAGCCGCGGATAATTTTTCGGCTCATCGACAATCTCGCCGTAGCGATCTTGCCGACTGTGTTCACCAGACAATTAGCTAAATTTTCCACTTCTTGTCAACACCTCAAGCCCATTACTTTCCCACAAGTTTTCCACATAGTTATCCACAACGATTTTAAAATGAAAATGCTGGATCAAAAAATGTTCAGCAATAGAAATTTAAATCGAAATAGGTGAGTGGATTCATGGTCATCTTAAACAAAACCCCGGTATACCAGAGAAATTTATTTCACAATAGTGAACTGCCCGATGATGGAATGCTGTAGTGCTGCCAGGAACGTCTGGAGGGGAAGAGCAGAGAAGCGTATAAATAAAAAAATAACCGGAACACATCTGCATGTTCTTTCGGTTAGAAAGCGTCATGCATAGGGTCGCGGATAATTTTTCGACCCGTCGACGATCTCACCGTAGTGATCTCGTCCACTGTGTTCACCAGACAAGTAGCAAAATTTTTTACCTCTTGTCAACACCCGAAGGCTATTATTTTCCCACAACTTTTCCACAAAGTTATCCACAATTTTATTAACCGGATTCGACCAGGTTCATTTCACTGAAATTGATGGACATTCAGGACAAATACCTTTTCGGTTCACAGTTGTAATTGAGCGGATTTATATTGCGAAGATTTACCGTAATGTTTTATACCTTATGTGATAATTTCAGCTTTAAAACACAGCTATGACCGAACTCTTGCAGGATTTCGACATCTACACCCGGTTCGCCCTGGCCCTCGCCCTGGGACTGATCATCGGGATTGAGCGGGGATGGCACCAACGGCAGTCGGAGGAGGGGGAGCGGATTGCCGGCATTCGTACCTTCGGGCTGATCAGCCTGTTGGGTGCCTTCTGGGGTCTGTTCGCGGATATCATCGGGAATGTGATTCTCGGTTTCGCCCTGATCGGTTTTGTCGGGCTTATCATCGCCGGATATATACTGAGCGTCAGGGAACATGAGGATTACGGGATGACGACCGAGATCGCCGCATTCATCACCTTTTCACTCGGTGTGGCGGTGGTGAAGGGATATGTGGTGCTCTCGATCGCTACCGGCGTGATTATGGTGTTGATCCTGAGTCTGAAACCACGG
>JAWVYR010000236.1:0-4317 GCA_033722635.1 Balneolaceae bacterium
AGCGCAAGGCAAACAGCCTGGTGATTTATCACCAGGCGGATGATTTTCACCGCCCCTTTCCGAAATTACTGATAGTGCCTTTTCGAGTTGTATTTACCGCCCGGCCATAAATGACCGGGCTAATCAGCTTTCAGCTCCTTTTGGAGCGCAAGGCAAACAGCCTGGTGATTTATCACCAGGCGGATGATTTTCACCGCCCCTTTCCGAAATACTGATAGTGCCTTTTCGAGTTGTATTTACCGCCCGGCCATGAATGACCGGGCTACTTAGCTTGCATCTCCTTGTGGAGCGCAAGGCAAACAGCCTGATTGATTTATCACCAGGCGGATGATATATCATCATCACCCTCTGATCTTACCCACAAATATTTTTTAACCCTGGGGCTATATCTTTTTATATCTGAAAATGATTCTTCTTACCTTTTGTCGGTCATGAAGAATGAAAAAATCGACAACAGGGAATCATTTCAGGAAGAAGATTTCACGATCGACTTTCTTAAGGAGATCAGCTTGGCTAAAGCGGTCGGGGTGATTCTTCTTATAAGCGGCATCGCTTTCGCTTTTTTGATTTGGCTGATCTACTATAAAGGGGGCAGCGATTACAGCTCCAACCTGATCACCAGCCTGCCGGCTCTGAATGCACTGCTGAACAGCGCCAGCACTGTACTGATTCTGCTGGGATATCGGGCGATACGCAAGGGCAGGTTCCGGGTGCATATGAAGTATATGTCGACCGCGTTTATCACTTCATCCATGTTTTTGATCAGCTATGTGTTCTACCACAATTTTCACGGCAGCACTCCCTTTACCGGAGAGGGGTGGATCCGCCCGGTATATTTTTTCATCCTGGTCAGCCATATCATTCTGTCGGCTTTCGTGGTGCCGATGATTCTGACCAGTTTTTACCTGGCGCTGTCGGGCAAGATTTCGACCCACCGGAAGTTCTCCAAATTCACCTTGCCGGTATGGCTATATGTATCGGTAACCGGTGTATGCATCTTTTTTATGCTTCGGTTCTTCTCCTGAACTTTCATAACGGCAACGCTCACTCTAATTTAATTTGGAATATCAGTCAAATAGATTTAATAATAGATAGTGCACGGAAGAAAATTCTATTGATGAAAAAAGCGATCGCATACCGTACTAATGAAACCTGTCTTGGTGCCCCTTCCGGGTTGACCGAGGACCGAGCGAGCGGTGTGCTGCTGCCGATTCTATCTGCTATTATCATTCAAACCATGGGGGGATCGGCATGCTGATTGACTAAACAGAGACAACCAATCACATTATCAAAGCCGATCCTCAACAGGGTCGGCTTTTTTTATTTATAACAGATCGGAGATAATCATGTTTACAACTTTCAAGTTCCAAGATCAGGTGATAAAATTGCAGACCAAAGAGGGGGTGTTTCAGCCTACTACCACCACCCGTTATTTGCTGAATCAGATTGAAAGCTTCAAAGGGAAGAGCGTTCTTGATCTTGGGTGCGGATTGGGGCCGATTGCCATAACGGCAGCCCTGTCGGGTGCGAAGAAGGTGGTTGCCGTCGATATCATGGAGGAGGCGTGCAGGGCCACTGAGCAAAACCTGGTTCATAATAAGGTGGAAGAGAAGGTGGAGGTGTACCGAGGGGACCTGTTTGATCCGCTGGGAGGCATGGAATTTGATATCATTGTGGATGATGTGTCGGGTATGGCGGAGGAGGTTTCCCGGATATCTTCGTGGTATCCCGAACCGATTCCGACCGGGGGGTATGACGGGACAGAGCCAACTGTCAAAATGTTGAAGCAGGCTCCGGGGTATCTGGCCGAGCAGGGATATCTGCTGTTTCCGGTCATCAGTTTATCGGATAGCGCTAAAATCATCGAGACGGCCGAGCAAGTTTACGGCAGCCATCTTGAGCTGCTGGTCAGGAAAAGCATTCCGTTTAATGAGGAGTTGATGAAAAATTTAGATATGCTTGAAAAGCTTAAGAAAAAAGGCCTCATAGATTTCGAAAAGGTGCGTTCCCGTTACATGTGGAACTTGTCGATCTATAAGGCCGAAGCCCATTAAAAATTGGACGGCGGTGTTTTTCACACCGCCGCATCGTTTTCTGTCAGGCTTTTTTCGCGACCGGCTTCAGGAAATTTTCTCCCGCCTCGGGAATCCATACTTCGGTGTCGGTTTCCTGTTCAACTAGCCGCTTGAACTCCTCGGGCTTGCCGGTGAGAACCGGGAAGGTGCCGTAATGTATGGGTACTGCGTATTCCGGCTGGAGCAGTTCGCAGGCCAGTGCAGCTTCCTTCGGGCCCATGGTGTAGTGATCGCCCATCGGCACGAGGGCCAGATCCGGTTCATACAGATCGCCGTAAAGTTCGAGATCATAGAATATATTGGTATCGCCCAGATGATAAACGGTCAGGTCATCATCAAAGCTGATGATCAATCCGGCCGGCTCGCCGGTATATTCGCCCTCGAAGGAGGAGCTGTGATTGGCCGAAACCATGGTGACGGAAAAATCATCGAAGCTGACAGTGCCCCCCTTGTTAAACTCTACCGCCTGCTCGTCAGCCAGTCCTTTGTTTTTCAGCACGGCGATCAGCTCGACCTGGGCTACCACCTTGCATCCGGTACGGTCGGCAATTTCAAGGGTATCGCCGACATGATCTCCGTGTCCGTGAGTGAGAAGGATGTAATCAACCTCATTGGGCTCCTTCCATTCATCCGGCGTGGTCGGATTGTTTTTCAGAAACGGATCAAGCAAAATATGAGACCCGCCGGGACTCTCCAGCTTAAAAGCGGAATGTCCTAACCAGAAAGCATTGATTGAAGTATCCATAGCAGAAATAATGGGTTTAGTTACATATTCTTATTGACTATCCCGACTCAATATGTTATTAATATTACTCAGGTATGTCAGGAATTTAACCGTTAATATGCTCATGATCTACAACAGCCATTCAGGGTTAACAGTTTCGATTACCACCGTTTCATTCTTCTCTTCAGACAGGCTGTAAAACTCGATTCACATCCCTCAAACAGGAAACAAAAGCAGCAAACTAACCGGAGTGTCTATGGCTCAACGAATCAAGCTTCATCCGGAAACACCGCATATGAAAAGGATTTTCGATATCGCAGACCAGATCATGCAGGATGCGGTGGTTCTGATGCCGACCGACAGCCAGTATGCGCTGGCAACCTCCTATACCAACAAGAAAGGGATCAAGCGGATACGCACTATACGGCAGATGGACAAGGATGATCATCTTACGCTGTTATGCGATTCCCTGACCGGAATTGCCAAGTTTGCCTATATATCCGACCATAATTTTAAGCTGATAAAACGCCTGATACCGGGGCCCTATACTTTTATCCTTCCCGCAACCAAGGAGGTGCCGAAACTGCTGGTGCATCCCCGCAAGAAAACAATCGGGATTCGGGTGCCCGATTATCCGATATGCCAGCGGTTGATCGAGGAGGTACGGAACCCGCTGCTGGCAGCCACGGCCAAAAAGCCCGATCTCGGGGATGCTGAAATTGAACTGATGGAACGGGAACCGTTTCTGCGCGAATTTGATAAGCTGGTCGATATCATCATCGACAACCAGCAGGAGCTGCCCTCCAGGGAGACGACCGTTCTTGACTTGACGGGTGACCAAGCGGCACTTGTACGGAAAGGGCTTGGAATTGAGGATGTTGAAGAGGTGTTCCTCATGCAAGGTGAACCACTAAATGAAAGGGAGTCAGTCAATATATGAAAATTGCCATCAACACAGGGGGCGGTGATGCTCCCGGCCTGAATGCAGCGATCCGTGCTGCCACCCTGGGTGCGATCAGCCGGGGATGGGAAGTCTACGGTATCAAAAATGGATATGGAAGCATCTTTACCGATCAACCTTTTATCAAGCTGGATGCGGAGTCGGTGCGGGGCATCACCATGCTCGGTGGCACGATTCTCGGTACGGCCAACCGCGGCAATCCCTTTGAGATGCCCTACCAGAAAGAGGATGGCAGCTGGGAGACCCGGGATATTTCCGACCAGCTGGTGGAAACGTTTGAGGAGCATGGGATCGATGCCCTGGTAGCGATCGGCGGGGATGGATCGATGGCGATCGCCAGCAAGCTGGTCAGGAAAGGGTTGAATATCGTAGGTGTGCCCAAGACGATCGACAATGATATCTACGAGTGCAATATCTCCCTCGGATTTGACACTGCCCGCAGCATTGCCACCGAATCGATCGACCGGATCACCACCACCGCAGAATCGCATGACCGTATCATGGTGGTCGAGGTAATGGGCCGGTATGCGGGATGGATCGCGCTTTACTCGGGGTTG
>JAWVYR010000237.1:0-4300 GCA_033722635.1 Balneolaceae bacterium
GCCCGGAACCATTTCGCTCAAATACGGTACAAATGCTGGAAATTGGTTAATTTCCCGGTACGGAACACAATATCATCGATAATTTATCGCCATGGTATATCTCTGGGCTTTGATATGGGGGGTATTTCTCTATTTTGCCGCGGCCTTCGTGGCAGGCAAGTTTATCAAAAAACTGCTTGAATGGGACATGATCATTCTCGTCGCCATCCTCTACCTGGTTCTGGTCCTGTTTCTGCTGCATTACCTCTTTGTTGATGACGGCTACTCCTCGGAGTATATCACCAAGATCGCTCTGGCCTCGGCTGTCGGCCTGGTATTCGGACTTCGCTCCCGCATTTTCCGCTGGCGGTTTTAAGTGACCATCGGTTTGTGGATAACTTTGTGGAAAGGATGTGGGAAAGTATCGGCTTTATCCCCTTGACAATCGTTTGGAAATGTCGCTAATTGTCTGGTGAACACAGTCGTCGAAATCGCTACGGCGAGATCGGCGATAGGCCGAAAAATTATCCGCGGCCTGTTGCATGGTTTTTCAAACCGAAAAATCATGCGAATGTGCTCCGGTTCTTTTTTTATTTTTACCCCTTCCTGCCGAACTCCAGCCCATCAAATAACCGAACAGGTCCTTTTCCCTTTAATTAATGAAAGGGCACCGCCGCCTTTCGGCCATGCCCTTTGAAATGAGTGAAAAAAGAAGAGTCTGCTGTTACTCAGTTAGCGGTACCCCCGCCGGATACCGTAAACACTCTGTACAATCTCCTGTCGGCCGGCTGCTCGGAGATCCAGGCGTAACGGCCCGGCTCCAGCTCCAGGGTGAAATAGGCGGTATTGCCTTTGGGCATCTCATGGGCCCCGCCGAGAAACGGTGCGGGTCCGGGATCCTCGGCCGTGGAGATGAGGCTGCCCGGCGAGGTGAAATCCATCCACTTCACCACATCCTCGATAGTGCCACCCTGATCCAGCTGTACCACGTGTACGTCGTTACCGATCAAACCCGGATCCTCCTCCTGGTAGTGTACGGCCACCAAGTGCCGGCCGGGCGTCGTCTCCCCCTGCACATCCAGGCTGTCGCCATAGACCGTTATCTCTATGGTGGGGTCGGACGGCGGCTGGGCATCGGTGGTGTCACTGGTGACATGCAGATCCTTGTACATGCCCAGGTTCCAGTGGTACACTCCGTCGGCGTTCTTGACATAGCATTCTATCACGTAATTACCGGGAGCCAGAAACAGGGTGGTTTCAATCGATTTGCCGGGTGAGGTGTAGCCCGGCCCGCCCCTGAAGACCAACCCCGTAAACCAGTCGGGCAGCTTGGAGAAGACCGCCATCCCCTCCTCCGGCTTGCCCTCCTCGATCAGGTCGGATGATTCCTGGAAAATCGGGCTGACCTCATCCAGCAGCTCCTCGCTGGTCCGCTCACCGGGCAGGTGATCCAGAAAAACAAAATGGACCATCGGGCTGGCGTTGGTAAACCGGAAGGTGGTCCATCCGGCCGGTACGGTATCGGTTTCGGTTTTGAACAGGTGCTTGTCGTTTTCGGCATCATATATCGCCCGAACATCTATCACGGTGCGTTCGGTAGTGGGCTCCCCTTCCCTGGCGGTACAGGAAATGAGCAATCCCAACATTATCAAAACAGTAAATGCCTGAATGGTTGATTTCATCGTGACTCCATTGATTAAAAATTGAATCTGAATATACTATTAAAATTTAAGGTTGCTGCCAGATTTTAAATCTGTTAATAAGCTAGTTCGAGGCCATCCCCTGGGCTTTCCTTTTTCCTATCAGCGACCTCCTCCGCTTGGGGGTTCGCTCAAGCTGCTTTTCGTAGGCCTGCAACGCCTTTCTATTCTTGCCCAGCTTGAGATAGGTATCTCCCAACAGCTCATGGGAGGGCTTTACTATGGTGGGAGGTCCGAAGCTTATCGGCAGTGCCGATTCTTTCTCCACCGCCTTTTTAAGGAGGGTGATACCTTTATCGGTCTCGCCGTCGGCAATGAAAAGCAGGCTCTCTATCTGCATCACCTGTATGTCAAGTTTTTCGCTTTTCTCAACTTTTCTTAACTGTTCCAGGGCTTCCCGGGCCGATTCCAGTTCACCGGACTGGACAAGCGCAAAGGCGGTTGTAAAATGGTAATTTCGTCCTGGGGAGCTTCCGGGATCGATATCGGCAGTCCATTTTTCGTGAGCTTCCCATTCCTCCGAATCAATTACCTGGTGTCCCCGCATCACGGCAAAGTGCCAGCTCTCTCCGTACGATTCATCGGGTGAATCGGTCTTCTTAATCCTGTCGTGGCAGGTTTCCAGCACCTTTCCAGCTTCTTTAACGTCTCCGCGCTGCAGATAACCGTACTGCAGCCACCAGGGATAGTGTCCGCAAACGGTGGTCTTCTCATTCAGCTCCCGCTGCCGGTTCGTCTGCACCCTGCGAGCTACAATATTGGCGGAAACCACCCCATCCCACATTCCCAATGCCAGGAAGATATGGGAGGTCATATGCTGTGCGTGGGCCGCATCGGGGGCGATCTCCGAGTAGGCCCGGGCCATCGGCAACCCGAGAGGTGCGTGTATAGGGTCATCAAAAGAGTGGATGAGGTAGTGGGCCGCGCCGGGATGTTTTTTGTTGTCGTACCAGATATCAAACAGTTCGGCAGCCGCCTTCATATAGATGCCAAAATCGCGTCCTTCATGGGCCGTGCCCAATATGGAAAGCCCGTAAAAAGCTGTCGCTTCATGATCCTCAGGGTATTTTTCATGAAGTACGCTCATCGCATCCATGTACAGGTCATCCCGCTCCTCTTTCGATCTGTTTTCGGTTTCCGGTGTGTTCCCGTACAACACCTCAATAGTATGAAGATAATCCTTCTCCCGCTGTGTTTTGGCTTTTTCCATGCGGGCTCCGGGCGTTTCAGCCAGCTTTTTCAGTACTTCTATAGCCGCTTCACGATCCTGCTGCATCCAGATTGGGTGGTTGTGGGTTTTGGCTTCACCGTAATAGGCCAGGGCAAAGTCCGGGTCTTTCTGCTGGGCCCTCCGGAAGGCTCTGGCCGCATCTTCATATTCAAAATTATGAAGAAAGAGCATCCCCTCGATAAAATCGTCCTGGGCGTCAGGCGAACCCGAATTGGGAAAATCGATCTTACCCAGCAGCCTTTTTTGCCCCAGGGCCTGATCCATCACAGTCAGCAGTAATGCTGTGCATATCAACGGCAGGAAGAAGAGATTTTTCATAGCGACAGTGTTTAGGTTGATTGAATGGTTTATATATACATCAATCCATCTTTTCAATCCAGGTGTATATACGGTTCAGGATTTATTCGCCCGGCCTGGTTACAGGCAAGTTCATCAGTTGTTATTCGCCAGTTTACGGAGTTTGGCTTTCAGTTCGGAAAGCAGCTCGGGATGGGCGCTCACTTTATTGTTGAATATCATCTCCGCTTCGATCTCCTTTCGGCCGTAAAACTGTTTATTCTGATCTTCTGCAGTGGACAGCTTAGCACCGTCCAGGCTGATCCCGACGAACAATCCCTTGCTCCGGGAGTAGGAGTAGATCTCCGCCTCCAGCTTGGCGTTCGTACCGGCTGAAGCGCTTCGGCCCACCGGACCCGCGGTTACGGATGCATCTGCACCGATCTCAAACTCCCCGTCGGCGACCGATATGACCGTCTCGCGATCCCTGAAGACCAGAAGTAGTTCTATCTTTTGGACACCCACCTGCCATCCCAGACTCCCGCCCGTAATTTTTACAAACAAGGGATGGCTCCAGGAACCATCTTCACCTTTAATCAGTGCAATACCTTTACCGTGACGGCCCCCTATGATAAAACCGGCTTTGACAATCTTGGGTATGATGATGATCCCCTCGGCTTTCCTGATCATTGAGGAGGGAACTCCTTTTTCCGGCAGGTTCACCAGTTCTTCCACCACATCCATCGATTCCCTGATACGGTCCTCCGGATCAATGTCGGCATCATTCAAGTTTACCGGAATAAAAAACAGAAAAACTGAAATCAATAGACAGAAAACAGTTTGCATTTGATCCTTTTTTCAGATTGTGAAATCGGTATGCTGTGCTAATCTATTCAATTTACCGGTGTGCCGGGTTCAGCCCGAATATTGGCAACCTATTTTAAGAAGGTAACAATCGTAAGATAAAAATTTGGATTCAATGAAAATTTGACCCTCTACTTGGCTGTTGTTTCCTCTATTTTATTCAAACCGCTGATTCATACCAAAAGCTAAAATAAATATCGGAAGAAAAAGAAAAATACCTCCCGGCTTCAACAGGCTCTCTTGCGCATAA
>JAWVYR010000238.1:0-4300 GCA_033722635.1 Balneolaceae bacterium
ACTTCGTAGGCCTCCCCGACCTCCTTGAATTTCTTTTCCGCGGAGGGGTCGTCCGGGTTTTTGTCGGGATGAAATTTGGCCGCCTTCTTGCGGTAGGCCTTCTTTATTTCATCCTGTGAAGCATCCCTGCTTACACCCAGTATGTCGTAATAATCCTTGTATTCCATATTGCGATACCGTTCTCATTGCTCAACTATCCTTTAAAAAAGGTGCAAATAAGATGCCATGCAATTAATTTGGCTTATATATTTAAAAGTTGTCAGGTTTTCGCCAGCTTGGCATAAAAAAGCCCCTGCCGAATGGCAGGGGCCGGGGGATCGGGGGACAAATGTCAGATTTTTTGGTTACAGTTCGAATGCGATAAACTGATTGATTCCCTGCCGGTTCACCTTCAGGAGAATCACCTGGTCCTCCTGATCAATCAGCTGGCTCATGATTTCATTGAATTCATTCAGATTCGAAATATTCTGGCGGTTTACGCTGGTGATGACGTCGCCCTTGCGGAGACCCTGGCGATAGGCGGGGCTGCCGGGCTGCACAGCAGTCACAACCACGCCACTCACATCGCTGCTTAAGCCAAGCTGGTCGGCGATATCGGGGGTGAGATTGCGGGCGTTGAAACCAAGTTGCTCCTCAATATCCGCCTGCGGCTCTGAGGAGGCGGTCTGGGAACCATCCAACTCCCCGAGGGTTACGTCGAACGACATCTCTTCCTCGTCGCGGATCACGCCGACGGTGACTTCAGAGCCCGGAGCGGTGTTGGCGATTTTGATGCGGAACGCATCCCAGGAGTCCACCGGCTCTCCGTTGAGGGATACAATGATATCGCCCTCTCTCAGGCCGGCCTCGTCGGCGGGTCCGCCCTCCTCGACCTGCCCGATGATAAATCCACGGGCTTCCTCGAGTCCGAGGGCCCTGGCCATCGTCTCATCCACCGTTCCGCCGAGGTAGATGCCCAGGTAGCCTCTTTTTACCTCGCCGGTTTCGATCAGTGAGTTCATGATCTGTTTGGCCAGGTTGATCGGGATGGCAAAGCCGACACCCTGGTATCCGCCGGAGCGGGAGGCGATCGCGGTGTTGATGCCGATCAGCTCGCCATCCATGTTGATCAGGGCCCCTCCCGAGTTGCCCGGATTGATGGCGGCATCGGTTTGAATATAATTTTCATAGCTGGCCAGCCCGAGACGGGAACGCCCTTTCGCACTGACGATCCCCATCGATACGGAATGCGCCAGCCCGGGATCCAGGGGACTGCCGATCGCCAATACCAGTTCACCGACCCGAAGGTCGTCGCTGTTTCCAAGTGAGATGACCGGCAGGTTGTCGGCTTTTATTTTGAGGACCGCAATATCGGTTTGCGGATCACGGCCGACCACCTCGGCTTCTGCACTTTTCTCATTGAACATACGCACCGATATTTGATCGGCTCCCTCTACCACATGGTTGTTGGTCAGAATATATCCTTCTTTAGAGACGATCACGCCGGAACCAAGCCCCTGCCGGGTGAACTCCTGTTGCTCCTGTGGCATATTAAAGAAGCGTAGCAGCGGATTATCGCGGGGAGTTATACGCTGGGTGGTAGTAATCGTTACCACCGTGGGATTGGTTTTATCCGTAATGTTGACAATCGCGTTGTTGAAATCACCCAGTGTGTTGATGGGGGTATCCTTGGAATCTGTAACACTGGTGTCAAAATCAGGAAAACTGATGATGGAGGCCTTGTCCGGGGTCAGATCCACCGTATAGAAGCCGATCAGTACCAAGGCCAATATTAGGACAGATACAAGAGATTTCTTGGAAATATGCATGTTAAAACTCCTTCTGTTGCTTGTTCATCTATTCAAAATCAAAACGGGTGCACCTTCTGTTTCCGCACTCAATAAAACAGCAGGGCCAAATTAATTATTGTATTGCAGACAGGGTTTTTAACAAAAATGAATAAACCGGAGTTGCATGATCTGCAACCCCGGCTCATTTAAAAGCCTAACAGCTAACGGTTAGCTTATTTCGATTTTTTTCTTCACTTCATTTTCAGCCTTGTCGACACTGATCTTCAGCAGGCCATCTTCATATTTTGCAGATATGCTCTCCTCGTTGATATTGTCGGGCAGCTGGAAGGAACGGGAGAACGAACCAAAACGGGTTTCGACGCGATGGAAGGTTTTACCCTCTTTTCGCTCTTCGAAATTTCGTTCGCCGCTGATGTTCAGGCGTCCGTTGTCAAGGCTTACCTCGATATCTTCGCGCTTCATGCCCGGAAGTTCAGCGCTGATCAGGTATTGTTCGTCGGTTTCGGAGATGTCGATGCGTGGGGAGAAACCTTCTCTGTTGGGTTGTACCACATCATTGAAGAATTCATCCAGCAGATCCGAAAAATCTCTGGTCATCGGGTCGTATGTGGGTCGTGAATATTTAATCAAAGTCATAGCTGTACCTCGCTAAATTAATTAACAGTTGTATCTGACAAACTCGTTATTAATAGCTGCAAGGGATGTGCCAGAGTTGTTTTTTTCCGATTTTATGACAAAGAGCCCTTCGATCTCTGCGTATTTTTCAGGTTGGCAATCGGCTGAGTTCAATTTGTCATTTCAACCATCGGCAAATCGGCAGAACGACTGTAAAAAAGTCTGAATAGAAGGTGAGACGGGTCTATCATGCCAGGGTATACTCTGATTATCTATGCAATCCTGAAGAATGGTTAAGAAGCCATCCGCAGACTAACACCGCTATTGATAGCTCTCTTTCCACTCCTTGGCGATGAGAAACGCCAGTTCCAGGCTCTGCTGGTAGTTGAGCCGGGGATCGCAGTAGGTCTCGTAGTTGTGGTGGAGCTGCTTTTCATTCAGCCCGTTGGCACCGCCGACGCACTCGGTCACGTTGTCGCCGGTCATCTCAAGGTGAACCCCACCCAGGTAGCTGCCTTCCGAGCGGTGTACGGCAAAGGTCTTGCGGATCTCTCCGATGATGTCGTCAAAGTTGCGGGTCTTGATGTTGTTGCCGGTCTTGAACGTGTTGCCGTGCATCGGGTCACAGCTCCAGATGACCGGCATCCCTTCGTGTTTCACCGACCTGATCAGGCCGGGAAGCTTATCTTCCACCTCGGAGATGCCGAACCGGGTGATAAGCACGATTTTACCGGTTTCATGGGCGGGATTAAGTTTTTCGATGAGCCGGAGGGTATCATCGGTATTGAACTCGGGCCCAAGTTTGATGCCTACCGGATTACGAACTCCCCGCAGGTATTCGACGTGGGCACCCTCCAGGTCCCGGGTGCGGTTGCCCAGCCATACCAGGTGGGCGTTCAGGTTATACCAGCCCTTGCGGCGGGGAACCTGGCGGGTCTGCGCGGATTCATAATAGAGGTTCAGCGCTTCGTGAGAGGTATAGATGTTGATCTTTTGAAGCGTGTTGAACTCATTCGGCGTGATCGTCTCCATGAAGCTCACCGCTTTCTGAATGGAGTTGACCATCGTTTCGTACTCCTGGTAATACTGGTTGTTTTTCATGAAATCGAGCTCCCAGTATTCGGGGTGGTGCAGGTCGGCAAAACCTTCGTCCGACAGGGCTCTAAGGAAATTCAGGGTGAGGGCTGCTTTGTGATATCCTTCCAGCATTCGTTCGGGATCAGGCACCCGTTTTTCCTCGTCCGGTTCGATGTTGTTGATCAGGTCGCCCCGATAGTTCTGGATTTTTTCCCCGTCAACCAATTCAAAATCTTTCGATCGGGGTTTGGCATACTGGCCGGCGATACGTCCCACGCGCAGCACGGGTACGCCCATCTCATGAATCAGGATAAAACTCATCTGCAGCATCACCTTCAGCAGGTTGACGATCTTCGGTGAGCGGCAGTCATCGAATGATTCGGCGCAGTCGCCGCCCTGCAGCAGGAAACTGTTGCCCGCGGCCACCTCCGTCAGCTTACGTTTCAGGGCATTCACTTCCCACGAGGTGATCAGCGGAGGCTGGGATTGTAACTTCTCATAGCTCTGTTCCAGGGCCTCCTGGTCGGGATATTCCGGCAGTTGCTTGACCGGGAAATCTTTCCATGAATCCGGTGACCAGTCTGTGGGACCGGCCACTTCCGGGGTGGTCGCTTGCTCTTTCTTCAACATCGGTTGATTGACTGATAATTAAATTCAGGTAACCGGCCGGTTGCGGCTTTTTTCTTTACCGGCCAATGGTAACGTTTTTTATCGAGTGAGATTACTTTTGGTTTGATATTGATCTAAATTACAAAGAATTCCCGTGTGATCACAACAGGGTAGGCTGAATCAGCGCATCGGCTCAACAGCGAAAATTC
>JAWVYR010000239.1:0-4297 GCA_033722635.1 Balneolaceae bacterium
GAATGTGATGGATACCTCACGCCAGCAAATCCCGTTCGGGATCGCCCAGGTGGGAAAAGCATTTCGCAACGAAGTGGTCGCCCGTCAGTTTGTCTTCCGTATGCGCGAATTTGAACAGATGGAGATGCAGTATTTCGTGGAACCCGGTACCGACGAAGCGCAGTACGACCGCTGGTTGGAGGAGCGGTTCAATTGGTTCAAAAAATTGGGTATACGCGAACATAAACTCCGCACCAAACCCCATCCCGAGGATAAACTGGCTCACTATGCAGCGGCTGCCGCCGATATCCAATATGAATTTCCGATCGGCTGGCAGGAGGTCGAAGGGATTCATAACCGTACCGATTTCGACCTTACCCAGCACCAGGAGTTTTCCGGAAAGAAACTCGAGTATTTCGACCAGTCGCAGCAGAAACGGTATACCCCCTACGTAGTGGAGACTTCAATCGGGCTTGACCGTACTGTGATGATGACCCTGTGTGACGCCTATCGCGAGGAGGAGGTGGAGGGGGAGACCCGAACCGTACTCAAAATACATCCTTCGCTGGCCCCGACCAAAGTCGGTATCTTCCCGCTGATCAAAAAGGACAAGTTGATCGATCTGGCACGGAAAATCGAGGAGGATCTGCGGGAGGACTATCGCGTGCTCTACGACGAATCTGGCTCCATCGGTAAACGGTACCGCCGGCAGGATGAGGCAGGTACGCCATTCTGTGTGACGGTGGATTTTGACGGAGTGGAGTCGGAGGGCGAGGATACCGTCACGATCCGCTACCGCGATGACATGACCCAGGATCGGGTACCGGTAAGCCGGCTCGGGGAAGTGATCGAGGATAAGACAAATGACTGGAGTCCTGATGAATAGGGATGAAACGGTAAGATTATCGGGGCGGCGGGTTAATTTGTAGATGGGGACTCGATCCATACTCAAAGCAGGAAGCCCCCGACTGTTTTTGATCTATTTACTGCCGGTACTGGTGGCCTATTCGGTCTGGGCAGTCTGGATGCATATAAACGATCTTTGGCACCTCTTCGCATCTGACTGGTATATAACCCTGACGATGGTATTCGGTTCTTTCATAGCCGGTGCCAGTTCGGAGGGAGGAGGCGCGATCGCCTATCCGGTCATGACGCTCATGTTTGAGATCGATCCCTCTGTGGCACGTAATTTCAGCCTGGTTATTCAGAGTATCGGTATGTCGTCTGCTGCACTCTGGATTGTGGCCAAGCGGGTACCGATTGAAAAAACCTATTTGTGGATAGTGACGACAGGCGGGGCGGCCGGCATGGTTCTGGGTACCTACTATATAGCACCTCATCTGACGCCCTCGTATGCCAAAATGATGTTCGTCTCATTCTGGCTCAGCTACGGAATTGCCCTCTTCATTATCAACCATATTCGTAAAAGAGATACGGTATCCTCGATTCCAAAACTTAACTACCATCAGAAGGGGGAGTTGATGTTGATCGGAGTTATCGGGGGAATTATCAGTGCTATTTTCGGCAATGGCATTGATATCTGCTCATTCTCTTATGTGACACTTAAGTACCGACTTTCAGAAAAAATCGCTACCCCCACTTCCGTCATTCTCATGGCGCTGAACGCAATCGTCGGTGCCACGCTGCATGGGTTTGTCATCGGCGACCTGCAATCGGAGGTGATTGATTTCTGGCTTGTCAGTATACCAGTGGTGCTGTTGGGAGCCCCATTTGGAGCATACGTTATCAGCAGGATCAATCGTCTTTATATCGCCGGACTGCTGTATCTGATTATACTGGTCCAATTTGTCAGTGCATGGTTGATTATCCGCCCTGCCCCCATGTTAATCTTTTTCTCCCTGATGGTATTTATCTTCGGATCAATCCTGTTTTTCTGGCTGACACGCAACAGCAACGCAGGAAAGAGGGAAAATAAGGAGTGAAGGTAAATAAAAATGGTCCGGAGAAACAGGTATCCGGACCACACACAAATAAATTTATTAGGGTTTTGCTATTCCTCAGCACTGTCGATACCGATGACTCCGCAACCCAAACGGGCGCCGGCTGCTCCGGTCGGTTGCGTTTCGAAGTCATCCTCATCGGCATGGACGATGACTCCCCGGCCGATAACGCTGTTCGGGCCATTCAGTTTGATAAGGGGATCCACATAGTCCATATCAGCCGTTCCTTCAGAACCGGCTACCAGGTTGCCCATATCGCCGACATGGCGTGCATCCTGGGTCGGTGAACCGTGTTGTTGGTCATGCGGATTGTAGTGGCCGCCTGCGGAGGTTCCATCGGATGCCGAGCAATCGCCAAACTGATGGATATGAAATCCATGACGGCCCTGTTCAAGGCCTTCCACACTGGCCTGCACCCTGACTCCCTCTTCCACTTTGGTAAAGGTCACAGTCCCCGAGACCTCGTTCCCCTCGGTCGGATGGATCGTTGCAACAGCGTTTGTATAGTTGGTGGCGGGTTCCTCCTGGTCCTGGTTCTGCTGCGGCTGCTGTGTACAGCTAGCGGCTAAAAACAGCAGGGAGAAAGCGCCAAAAAATAAAATCGTTGCCCTGTCTATCATTGTCAATATTTTTTGATTGAGAGTTTGAACTACAGGTTTATAACAAACTGAATCGGTACTGCATTCAATGGGATCAGAGGAATTTCAGTGACCATGTCGCCAGCATCTTGCCTACATATTCGCTGTCCTCGGAGTCGGAGATAAGGTGATCCGCATCATCCAGGGAGATGAAACTCTTGGGATGCTTGGCCAGCTTGAAAATATGCGCTGCGTTTTCAATGCCAACCGTATTGTCTATCGGTGAGTGAAAGATGATAAGAGCCCGCTTTAACTGATTGATAAAGTTGTCCATCCGGTTTTCCTCCAGATCATCGAGAAACTGTTTGCGGATGGTAAAGGAACGTCCGGCCAGGGTCACCTCGGCTTCCCCGGTTTCCTCGATCTCATCGAGTTTTGCTCCGAAATTTTGCTTTACATGTTCGGGATTGCAGGGAGCGCCGATGGTGGCTACAGCCCTCGATGAAGGGATCTGGTGGGCAGCTTGCAGTACGGCTGCTCCCCCGAGGGAATGACCCAACAAAATATCCGGGGCTTTGTATTTTTGATCCATATATTCCGAAGCCGCTACCAGATCGTCGACGTTGGAAGAGAAATTGGTATCGGCAAAATCACCTTCGCTCTCCCCGAGCCCGGTAAAATCGAATCGAAATACACCGATTCCCTCATCGGTCAGTGCACGAGCGATATTTCCCACCGCCTTGAGGTTCTTGGAGCAGGTAAAGCAGTGGGCAAAAAGTGTATAGGCGATAGGATCTTTCTCATCAGGCAGATCGATTCGGGCTGACAGGGTATCCCCGAAGGCCCCCTGGAATTGAAGTTTTTCAGATTTCATGACAGCGTGCGGATTTAAGGATCCGGGTTAATACTGGCAAAAATAAAAAGTGCCAATTTCTCATTTTAAACGCATTCGACATTGTGTATGTTCAGATGACTCTACAAACGGTTAACTTTCAAAATTAAATCGATGTTCCATGACTGATGATCTGATACCACCGTTTCATCTTGCCCTGCCTGTCAAAGATCTGAAAGAGACCCGGGCCTTTTATCAAGGGCTGTTGGGCTGCCCGGTCGGACGCACTTCTGATCGATGGATCGATTTTGATTTTTTCGGCCATCAGGTGACCACCCATCTGCGGCCGGAGGAGGTTGCGACGGCTGCCACCAACGAAGTGGACGGGCATGAGGTCCCCGTTCGCCATTTCGGCGCGATACTGGAATGGGGAGAATGGCAGGAGCTGGCTGATAGATTGCAAGATGCGGGCATAGATTTTATCATCGAGCCGTATATTCGCTTCAAGGGGGAACCGGGCGAACAGGCTACGATGTTCTTGTTGGATCCGAGTGGAAACGCCCTCGAATTCAAGGCGTTCAGGCAGAGAGAGCAGATCTTCGCAAAATAGCCTGTATCCCTGACCGGTACGCTTAATCCGTTCCGCTGAACTGCTCCTCAATCTCCATGATTTCAGTCATCAGATCTTCCCAGGTGCTCTCTGCTTTCTCAAGTTCTTTCCTGACCCGGTCGTACTCTATTGCAGTCTCTGAAACGGAATCGGAATCCTCGTAAAATTCGGCATCATTCATCCGGGCCTCGATCTGCTGCTTGCGCTTTTCCAGCTCCTCGATCTGTTTTTCCAGGGATTTCAGCCGATCATTCAGCGGCCGTAGCGTTTCATACTTGCGCTTACGCTGTTCTGCCTCTTTACGGCGTATCTCTTTCCGGGAGAGCGGTTCTTCCTC
>JAWVYR010000240.1:0-4271 GCA_033722635.1 Balneolaceae bacterium
CATCCGGTCTACCAGAAACGGATGTAGACGCTCACTGCTGCTGTTTCTCAGGTTTCTGCTCCTCCTCTTCCCGTTGAATTTTCAACAGTGGTAGCCTGAAAATGTTTTTGACCGTCTCGTACTTAGGATCATCGAATTCATCCAAACCGATACGCAAGGTTTTGAATCCCTGAAGATCACGCATGCGGAAGGTCCGGGCTATACGATCCCAGAAAGAGAAAAGCGACCCGTAGTTGGAATCGGTTTCGGGACGCCACCGCGAGTGGTGGATCTTGTGCATAAAGGGGCTCACGATCACTCCGCGCAGCATGCGGTCGAGTGTGGGCGGAAGACCTACATCCGAATGATGTAACTGTACCACCGCGAATGCGATTGTCTCATAGAGCAACAGCTCGCCGACCCAAATTCCAAGTAGAATGATCAGCGGTATGCGGAACAGAGAGGAAAAAAAGATTTCTCCCACATGAAAACGGGAAGCCGTGGTTACATCCATATGCGGATCGGAATGGTGTACCCGGTGAAACCGCCAAAAAAAGCGGATTTCGTGATTCATGCGGTGCCATATATACATCCAAAGGTCCAGCAGCAGTACCGCCATTATGAAATGAGCAACCGTTCCCAGCTCAAAACGGTGCAACAGGCCAAACCGCTCTTCGTACGACCAGTCCGAACCCATCGCCCACAAGGCCACAAAAACGCCGGATACCAGCAGGGCGTTGACCAGCCCCACGAACAGATTCCTCAGGTCGTGTTTGCCCTTTCGTTTGACTGAACGGCTGAAAAAATTGTAGAACGGGTTGATCTGCTCCCAGGCCAGCAGCACTACCAGCAGGGCGATCATCACCAATGACTGGGTCTGCTGCAGTATGTCAATGGAAAAGGGCATGATTGGCTAATAAATTAAAATTCAAATGTTCAAATCGTAATGTTTCCGCAATTTTCACCGGCATTAAAATATATCTATCGGTGCAAGTCGTATACGGTGCTATAAACTCCGTTGTAAGCGGATCATTGCTGTATTCTGCCTATCTGTTTCTTGCAAATGGAGGACACAGCCATTCACAGTAGTGATGAAAAAAATATTCAAGGTACCAATATCACTTTGCCGATATTTTTACGCTCTTCGATGTAGCGGTGCGCCTCCCCGGCCTCTTCATAGGAAAAGGTACGATCGACATGCGGTCGTATCCACCCCTCTTCAACGCCTTTCAACAATGCATCCATCCAGATACGTGCTTTTTCCCCCTCTCTCCAGAGATGCCCGAGATTGACCCCGAAGACACCCCGGTTTTTGTCCAGCATCGGCAGTGGATGAAAGAAAGGCATTTGTACCAACGTCTTGATCATATTCCACTTGGCCCGTAACCCACCGCCTGAACCCTCGCTGGCCGAGGAGATACCGAACATACCCAGCCGGCCGGTTGCTCTCAGGGCCTGGTAGCTTCGCTTCCACTCTCTGCCGCCCAGCGGATCGATGATCAGTTCCACTCCTTTTCCATCCGTCGAAGCCATCAATTCCTCCAGCCAGTCATAATTGCGATAATCGATTGCAAAGTTCAAGCCGCGGCTGTTCAAAAATTCATGCTTGTGCTTACTGGAGGTGCCATAGGTGGTGGCGCCGATATGGGTGGCGATATCGAGGGCAGCCAGCCCGACCCCGCCCCCGGCATTATGTATCAATATCGATTCATCCTTTGTCAGGCTGCCCATCACCACGATGAGCACCCATGCAGTCAGATAGTTGACCGGCAGGGCGGCGGCTTCGGCGTAGGATAGCGAGGCGGGTTTTTCATATACCTGTGCAGCCGGAATCACGAGCTGCTCCGACTGCCCCTTGAATCGGCATATGCCCAGGACCTCTTTACCCACCCAGGATTGATCGGCATAGGAGCCTGCCGACTCCACCACGCCGGCCACTTCATACCCCATCACGCAGGGCTTGGGAGGTGCATCCGGGTACTGCCCCTTACGCGCAAGAATGTCAGCAAAATTCAGCCCTGCGGCCCTCACATCAATGCGAATCTCCTCCTCACCCGGTTCGGGAGCAGGAACCTCCCGGACTTCCAGCACATCATAGCTGCCGTCGGCGGTGTTTACGATCTGTTTCATGCATTCATCGGTCTGATATATTTACCGGATACAATATCGCAGATTGATCAGCATTATTCCACCTGCTGCAGATGCCGTTCCACCAGCTGTTCGTACAATTGATGGATGCTCTCCTCAAGCGAACAGTCGGTATTCACCCGCAACAGTTGTTCGATCTCCCGGGGAGGCTCAAACCGCTCCTCCAGCATTTCGTAGTCCTCCAGGCGTGCATCGGAAACCGCTTCCTCCTGCTCGTCCCGCTTTTTCAGTCGTTTTCTTAGCAGGTTTTCCGGTGCTATCGACTGTATAAACAGATAGGGAATCCCGGCGGATTCCAGCTTTTTCCGTATTTCAGCCCGCGCCGCCTTGCGGTTAAAGGTAGCATCCAGTATCACACTTTCCCCCTGGCTGATTCGCTTTGCCAGATGTTCAAACAATTTGGAATAGGTTCGATCATGCATTTCCGGAGAATAGAGGTGTTCGCGAACCTCTTCGGAAGGTCGTTTATTGAGCGGTATCCCGGCAATACGCTTTCTGATGCGGTCGGAACTGTAGCAGTTCAGGTGAAGCTTTTCGCTCAGCCAGCCGGCCAGCGTACTCTTTCCGCTTGCGACCCTCCCCATGAAGATCACGGCCATCGGCCCCGACCCGAGCAGGGCATACTCCAGCGACAGATCAAAATAGCGGCGGGCTTCCCCGGCAGCCTTTTCGCGGTGCTCCTCCAGAATCTCCTCTTCCGAGCTTTCCATGCTTTTCACCTTGCCCCGTACATAGGCCCGGTAACATTTGTAAAAGTCGATCATCTTGTGCAGGTCCTGGTCATCCAGCCTTCCGGCCATCACTTCGATGAAATGATCGCTTAAATGCCGGCAGTCATTCAGATCCAGATCCATCGCCAGGTATGCGATATCGTTGGCCAGATCCTGATAGCGAAACCGGTCGTTAAACTCGATGCAGTCATAGATACAGATCCGGTCCGGTTTGATATGAATATGTTCCAGGTGAAGGTCGCCGTGCCCATCCACAATACGGAGCTGAGCTACCCGCTTTTCAAACAACTCCTCGTGGTGTTCAAAATACCCATCGGTGAAGCGCTTGATGACTTCCCACTGCATCCGGTCGATGGTGTCCCCGATGAACGGTTTGGTCTGATCGAAATTTTCATTCGTATTGACCCTGATCTTATCTATGGATCCGTATTCAAGGACTTCCCGGTCCGGTTCCTGGCGGTTGTAAAAAGAAGCCAGTTTGTCTGCCACCCGGTCCAGCTGCACTTTATCCAGTCCCCTGTTCTCCAACAGGTTGTGAAGAAAATAGCGATCCTCCAGTTTCTTCATCTTTACTGCATACTCAACCGGATCCCCCCCGTCAGCCGCATCGAAGGTAAATCCGTTTGCTGTTTTATAGACCGGTGTTACCCCCAAATAGATTTCGCTGCACAAACGCCGATTGAGCTCCACTTCGCGGCGGCAATAGAATTTTCTTTTATCTAACGATCGATAATCAAGAAACTCAAAATTTACCGGCTTCTTTATCTTGTAGACAAAGGGTGGAGCGATAAACACATGAGAAATGTGCGTCTGTATATGCTCAACCTGCTCAGGATGATGGGGATAGGAAGCAGGCTGGTTGAGAAACTCCAGAAGCTCGGCATCAACAACCGATGTGGCATTCGAACTGTTCAATAGGGGACAGTTTTATTAAAAGGGGATCAAATCAAAGGCGGATCACTGATATCAGTATCAACCCGCCTGTTTCTAAAACATCAGTTCGCCGATAATGAATTCCTCCTACCCGATAATATATTTTTGTTATGTAATGGGTATCACTGGAGAAATTCGTAAAATATTGACAGATTGACCAAATCGCCTGATCGGTGACCTAGCTGCCGAATCCTGCAACCACATATTATATCGATTCATACAAATGAACCTGAAACAGTCCTATCATTCCCTAAAAGAAAAGGTATCGAAATTCGTCGATTCCTGGTACGGTCGCCTTATATTGAAAACCGGGAAGATATTGTTTCTGGTTCTCATTTTAGCCTACCTGGCCTTTAAACTGTACCAAATTGGATGGCAGGAGGTGGTAGCCAACCTGCCGGTAAATCCGCTCTTTTATCTGTTTTTCATCCTGCTCTACTTCTCCGCGCCGCTAGTGCAGATAATCATCTACCGCCTCAC
>JAWVYR010000241.1:0-4265 GCA_033722635.1 Balneolaceae bacterium
CCCAGGTCGAAGTGGAGGCGAATCATCGATCCGTCATCGTTGAACTGGGGTTGTGCCGCCGTCTCCATTTCAGGCGAACCGGTTCTCAGTTTGAGCAGCGCCGCGGCGATCTCTATGGTGGTAAAGCGCTCGTCGCCGATATTCTCGATCTGTTCGATCCAGGGGCGGAGACCACCCTTTTCAAGGGTTTCGATTATTTCATTCAGCTGCCCGTTGATACGCGACTCCTGCACATCGGCGTTGCTGGGCATCGAAAGCGGTTGCAGCCGGCTCTTGATCATTTTTTCGATCGACCGGAGCTGCTTTTTCTTGTTGCGGGATGCAAAGGTGATAGCGGTGCCGGAGCGTCCCGCCCGTCCCGTCCGTCCGATGCGGTGCACGTAGTATTCGGGATCCTGGGGCACGTCGTAGTTGAACACCACGTCGATATCATCCACATCGATGCCGCGTGCGGCCACATCGGTGGCTACCAGGATATCGATATCTCCCCGGCGGAATTTGCCCATCACCCGGTCGCGCTGGTTCTGGCTCAGGTCGCCGTTGATCACGTCGCAGGCATAGCCCCGTGACTGCAGCTCCCGGGCGAGCTTCTCGGTCTTCCGCTTGGTGTTGCAAAAGACCAGCGACCGATTGAAATCATGAAGATCCATGAAGCGGCAGATCGCATCGGTACGAACCGAATCCCGCACCTCAACCATAAATTGTTCAATGTCGGGAGCGGTAATCTTTTTTCGCTCGATAGTCACCGTATCAGGATTGTTCATATAGCGGTTCATGATATGGCGGATGGCGTTGGGTACCGTAGCGGAGAACATGACGGTCTGCATAGGACCCTCGGTGTAGGAGAGAATCTTTTCCATATCCTCACGGAAACCCATATTCAGCATCTCGTCGGCTTCATCAAATACCACCATCTTCAGGTGATCCAGCTTCAGGGTGCCCCGTTGCAGGTGATCGATGGTGCGGCCGGGAGTTCCCACGACCACATGAGCGCCCCGTTTCAACGCCTTGAACTGCTGGCCAATCGACTGGCCGCCGTAGACCGGTACCGCGTTGAGCCCGCCGATATGCTTGCCGATTTTGATTAGTTCTCCGGTCACCTGGATCGCCAGCTCCCGGGTGGGGCACATGACGATCGCCTGGACGTTGCGGTTGTGGATATCCAACTGTTCGATAATGGGAATGCCGAACGCGGCGGTTTTGCCGGTTCCGGTCTGTGCCTGCCCGACCATATCCTTTCCTTCCATGATGGAGGGAATACATTGGGATTGAATGGGGGTGGGGGCTTCGAAGCCCATCTCGGTTAATGCACGAAGTACGTTCTGGCTGAGGTTCAGCTCAGCAAATGTTGTATGATTCATCTGTATAAAGTAAGTCTGTTAAATTGAAAAAGTACCTGACATTACAATCGGCGTGCCAGCTCCGGCACGCAAACTCCCACCTGGAATTAATGTCACGGGTACCGACAGACCTGTTTTAGGGATGCAAGAACCAGATAACCAACCAAGAGGCGGGAATAGGGTAATTCAGAATGTGTGTTAATATACAGCGAATTAACGAGAATACGATAAATTAAATTGCATTTGTTGCATGAACCGAGTTTTTCATGCACAATCCACACACCGGGAGGTCCAGGGCATGAACTTGAGCCGGCCGAAAGCGATCTCTTTTCCGCATTTTGAACAGTGGTCGAAATCCTCCTCGTCGATATGTTCGAGTGCTCTCTTCAATTTCTGAAGTTTGGACAGGTTTTCATGCAGGGCCTTCTCGTTGATCGCCTTGTTGTTGATTGCGTCCATACGGGTCAGCCGCCCGATCGCCTTGTCCGGGGCTACCGGCTTGGTAAGCTCCCTGAGCGTGTCGATCTCCTCTGTGGTCTCCTCGATTCGCTCCTGGAGAGTCTTCTTGAGCTCTTTTCGCTGTTGCTTGTTCATAAGTAGAAGTTTATTGGATAATTCATATGGAATCAACAGCCTGTTCAGGATAGAAATCATAGACATTCCGGCGGCATCTATCAGTGCGATAATATTAATCTATTGGCATTGTGATTTAATATCGCATATAATAGTTCAACATTAAACTATATAACGAAATTCTACAACCGATGACTACACAGACAAAGACACTTTGGAAAATAGATCCGTCCCATTCTGAAATTCAATTCAAGGCCAGGCACCTGGTTATATCCACGGTAACCGGCAGCTTCAATTCTTTTGATGCCCGTGTGGAGACGGATGATGATACTTTTGAAGGCGCCGACATCTTTTTTGAGGCAGATGTCGACAGCGTCAACACCAACAACGAGGACCGGGACACACACCTGAAGTCGGATGATTTCTTCAATGCTGAGAAATTTCCAAAATTAACGTTCGCTTCAAACTCCCTGGAGAAGGTGGGTGAAAATGCCTATAAGTTGACAGGGGATCTTACTATTCGCGACGTGACCAAGCCGGTTACACTGGATGTGGTTCACGGCGGTACGGTGGAAGACCCGTACGGTCAGGTCAAAGCTGGATTTGAAGTTAACGGAACGATCAACCGCAAGGAGTTCGGTCTGAAGTGGAACGGGATAACCGAGGCCGGGAATCTGGTAGTCGGCGACGAGATCCAGCTGCTCCTGAATGTACAGTTTGTGCAGCAGGACTGAAATTTCACTATAAGGGATCTGCAGCATGCCAGTGGGGGACCGAGCAGGTATTGTCACAGGTCTTCCCCGTCCCTGCATGGTATGGCTATACCCGTCGGATACAGCTCTAGCCGTCCGACGGGAGCTGAATCCCCCGTCCGGCCGCTGAAGTTGAGGGTCGGGCGGGTTTTTTTATTTTATTTGGTGTGGTAGTAGGTAATCCACCCACCTTCCCGACAGCTGTCGGGACAGGCTTGTTCTCCTCCCCAGGAGGAGAGACTCTTTGGTTGAAATTTATACTTTATCTAGTCCGTGTAGCTTATCCCAAGATGGGAGCTGAATCCCACGTCCGGCCACTGAAGTTGAGGGTCGGGCGGGGGAATGACCTGCCTCTCACCTGCTCCGGGGGCAGAACACTTCGTTTCCGCTCCCTCGGGTTGTTGCTGATTTATTGAGCAAACACACCGCGATTTTGCAGCCTGCGCTGCAAAATCACCTCCCTGGAGAGGGGACTGGTATCGAACCCCTAAAACTGGTTAACGTCTTCAGACTTTGTACCATTAAGTTACGTCACGGGAGCGTCGTAACAAGGCCAACTAACCTCGTCGGGATGCTCTGCCTCGCGACGGGCGGTCGATCGAAGGGGTGCAGGTACCACAGCAGCGTGGTGGCAGGAGATATGTGATAAAGGGCAGGATAAGATAAGAGGGTATTATCCGTATAAATCCTGCAGCGCAACGGCCACACCGTTGGTCCAGCCGAAGCCGTCCTGCAGCGGATACTCACCGCCGCCTCCCTCCAGGAACAGGTCGGTGACGTTGTATTTCTCCATCATCTTGCCGGTTCGGTCATAGACTGCACGGTTCAATTTCAGCCACCGCTGTGCGATCTCCTCAGCCAGTGAATCATGCCCGTAGTCCCGTAGGCCGGAAACCGCCATCCACTGCAGGGGTGCCCAGCCGTTGGGGTGATCCCACTGCTGTCCGGTTTCATGCAGTGAACTCACCAGTCCGCCCTCTTCAAGAAATTTGTTCTCCAGGTGATCGGCGACCGATTTGGCCTGTTCTTCCGAAGCCAGACCCACAAAAAGCGGGTAAACGGCGGCCAGCGACCATACCGGGGTTTGCTCCTCCTGCTTCCAGTCGTAGTCGAAATAGAATCCCTCCCGGCCGTTCCAGAAATAGCGGTCATAGATCGATTTCCGGGTCTCTGCTGCCCGGGTGAAGGCTTTGCCATCCGAACCCGATGACCACTCGCCGAGCTTCTTCTCCAGTGCATAGAGCAGGGCATTCAAGTCGGCGGGGATAATGTCGGTAGTATGAATGGTACCCATCGATCGTTGATCCTGAAGCCAACGGCTGGTAAAATCCCATCCCGATTCGGCAGCGGCCCGGATATGCAGATAGACTTCCCTCGTGTTCTCCGTATCCATCGACTCGGCCAGCTCCACATCTTCCCGCCATGATTCCTCCCTGGGCAGGGGTCGGTCGTCCCAGTAGCGATTGAGTACTACCCCGTCCTCCAGCTGTACCACCCTGCGGTAATCTTTGTCGGGCCCGGAGCGGTCGCTTCCGTCCATCCAGAATGCATGTTCCTGTTTCAGAGCAGGCAGGAAATCTTTTACGATATACTCCCCCCG
>JAWVYR010000242.1:0-4264 GCA_033722635.1 Balneolaceae bacterium
AGTGGAGCCGGCCGGGAGCGGGTTTTTCGTCGAAGGGGAGGTGCGGGCGATCACCGGGGTACAGGCCGGCGGTGAGATGCTGATTATCGTCGCCAGGAACGATGCACCGATCAACGTGTTCCGAGTCGGAAGATAAAAGTCGGTTCCTGTTATTTAGTAGGATTCAGGATCGAATCATTTTCCTGCTTCTTCAGAATGCCGAACGTCCGACTGGATGGGAATGGAAAGGGCCTTCCTCAATTCAGCCATCTTCTCTGCAAAACGATGGTAAAGTTGATCGGCCGGAATATCCTGGGAATCGGAAGCTTGCCGGCCCAGCAGATTCTGGATTGTGTTTCCGATAAAATCACACCTGTTGTCTTCCAGGATCATGGGGGAGCTGCCCGATTTTGTTGCTCCTTCACCAGCCATATCCGACTTCGAATACTTTGAAACTATCTCTGCGGAACGTGTCAAATTCCTTCCGGCTTTCTCATGGTTGCCATCACGCCAGGCTAGATATCCCAGCAGGAAAAAAGCCTCCTCGTTCATAAAATTTGTTGAGGTTATGTCATTCAGGTATTTTTCGGATCTGTTGTACTGCTCATGCAGCAGATTGATTTTGCTGAGATTCAACAGCGGTCCGGTTTCTTCACGATTGAGTTCAGCCGCTCTTTTAAAATGCTCTCTTGAAGAAACCAGATCAAACTGGTCATTCTCTTTATCGGTGCAAAAGTAAAGCATTCCCAATTGAGAATGCCCTCTGCTGCTGAAGCGGTTTTTTGTTATCAACAGGTGCCATGATTTTTTCGCCTCTTGGTAATGACCCATCTGCATCTGCACATTGCCCATGTAATAGAGCGCATCCTCGTGGACAGGATTCAATGATAGCACTCTGCGGTAATAGTTAGCAGCTTCCGGGTATTGCTCCTCAACCCGAAGATCGGTAGCTGTGTGATAATACTCCCAGAACTGCCTGATGTCGCTGTGTGAATTACCTGCTTGCGATGCTGTTATCTCCTTATTTTTTTCGGCATCGGAAATCTGATTCCAGAAGGTAATTGCCAGAAAACCGAAGAGTAGAACTCCGATGATTGCCAACTGGTACTTCTTCATGGGATGGTTTTTAGTTATTTTGTTTTGGAAATAGTTTCCACTGATACAGTTGAATGTTCCTCTACCGATATCAATTGGTTGGTCTCTATTTGGGTGAGTATCTGTTTCTGACCGCTGGGCCACCAGATTTTGAGGGTGTCGACGGAAGCATGATCTCCCAGGCCGAAATGCTGTATCAGGCTGTTTTGCGAAAGATACGAGCTCTGCGAGCCGACCTGTTTGATCCACACGGTTGAACCGACAATGAGTTCCAGGCGGGTACCTACCGCATCGCTGTTGCTTTTGTTACCCCTCAGTTCCACTTTCAGCCAATGCCGATCCCGTGTTTGGGTGTTCCTCAGCAGAACACCGGGCCCGTTATGGTTCACGACGAAAATGTCCAGATCGCCATCATTGTCATAGTCCCCGATGGCAGCACCGCGTCCCACATACTCCCTGGAGAAATAGGAGCCGCTCATGGAGGATACATCAAAAAACCCCTCATCATTACCTGCATTCCAGTAAAGCTGGTCATTCATGCCAACCAGCGAGGTGGAGCTGTCGGGATCCTGTAGCGTACTACCGTTTACGATGAAGATATCGAGACGCCCGTCAAGATCGTAATCGAAAAAAGAGGTCGCCCATCCTACATAGTCCAGGGAGGATTGTCCGAGGCCGAAACGCGCAGATTCATCCGTGAAATAAGTCAGTCCGTAAGGGGGCTTTCCATTTCTTTCATCAATCTTGCTGATATTGGAGTAAAGGGCATTCTCCTGGGCGATCCAATGGGTGATAAACAGGTCGATCTTCCGATCACGATTCCAGTCGCCAACGGCGATACCCATTGCCCCCCGATAGTCAGCAACCCGTGCTGCATGGCTGATATCCTCAAATGTTCCGTCGCCCCGGTTATGGTAGAATACATTGTCCGAGACGTCATTGGCTACGTACAGGTCCGGCCAGCTGTCGCCGTCGAAATCACACCATGCAGCGGAGAGGCTTCGGCCGCCGGTATTAGCTACGCCCGCAACTTCTGCGACTTCGGAGAAGCCTCCGCTGCCATCGTTAAGAAAAAGAAGATTGCGTTCCGGTCTGAAAGAGGAGGGATTGATGCTGGGCGGCTCTTCCCACGAAGTGGATTCCCTGATTCCCTTCAGTTTTTCATATTTGACGTAACCGGTGATATATAGATCCAGGTATCCATCCCGGTTGTAGTCGCCCCATGAGGCTCCGGCCCAAAAACCTCTGTAACGGTCAAATCCCGCCTCAGCGGTCTTCTCCGTGAAGGTTCCGTCGCCGTTGTTTTGGAAAATCCTGTTCAGGCCGTAATGGGTGATCACCACATCTTTCCAGCCGTCATTATCGTAATCGCCCCAGGCAGTGGCCATCCCCCAGCCCGAAATATCCAGTCCGGCCTTCTCGGTGACATCCTCAAATGTTCCGTTACCTTTGTTGCGATAAAGTGTGTGATGAGGTTCCGAACGGTCGCTGCCGGGGTGCTCCGACTCCAGCGATCCGGCAATATTGACCACAAACAGATCCAGCCAGCCGTCATTATCAAAATCCACCCAAGCGGCGCCCGACCCCATATCCTCCGGGAGTTGCGATGAGCGTCGACCGGTAAAATGACGAAAGGTGATGCCGGATTTATCCGTAACATCCTCAAAGACAACCGGAGTGAATTCCGATGGCGGATCCCGGGAGAGTTCGCTGGTAAGTCCTTCCACCTGAGAACCAGGGATATATATCTCTCTTTCTTTTTGATTATCGGTAATCAACCAGAGGATGGAACCGAGAACCAAAAGAACGAAAACGGAGGTATAGAATAGCCGCTTTTTTCTGCGGGGTAAACGGGAAATCATATTTTATGCATGATTATCTGATAACCGTGACGATTTTTTGATCCGTTGAAAGGGTGGTAACCGGAGCCGTGGGATTTTCAAGTATTCCCTCGAACATCGCATTCATAAGATACTGGTTCATTTTCCGGTAATTGAGTTTTGCAACCACCCTTAGCTCGGTAATCGGATCATGGCTGTAGGAGGGGGCCGGACCACTACCCGGCAGATCGGTCGCGGATCTTTCCGTGATATCATTCAGCGTGAATGAATAACGGGTATGATCGGAGTATCCCGGAAATAGCGCCCTGCTGTAGCGCACGCCTACCATCTCCCAGAGATTATGCCGGTCGATGATGTTGTTGTATTCATCCACCGGTTCAGCTTTAAAGATAAAAGAACCGGGTTCGATGAAATTATTCTCATCGAGGGTACCGGTGGTAAACAACGTGTTGCCGTTCTGATCGGTAACTACGATCTGCAGCCAGGACTGGATGATGTCGAGCGGTCCTGTAGGGAAGTTATGTCCCACCTTGTTGTTTCGGAAGGTTACTCCGATATCCACTTTGTCACCGATCCGAACCGTATCTTCCATGATCAGCTTGATCGGCACAGACGGACCGCTGGTCCATTTATCTTCAATTTCCGGGATCTCTATTTTTCCCTGCAGCCACTTTTCTACCAGATCTACATGTTCCTCGGCTCCCGGCAATCCCAGCAGTTTGGGGACAAACTGGTTGGCCCCCAGAAAACGGTGACTTCGATGTTTCCCGTCGTCGGTAGACCGGTTGTAATCCAGCGGATCTCCACTGGCTGGGTCAAAGGAGTCGACTAGCGGCATATGGCATTCCCGGCACTCGATCGTTTTCATCGGCTCCCGGGGATGGTTCCAGCGGCTTTTCCTCCAGTTGTCGAACTGATTCTGAAGCTGCACCCAGCCCACATTATTGATATTTTCATCGATAAACTGTTTATGGCAGGAGGCACAGAACTCCGGGGTTTTAAAAAGGGGTCGCTGATAGGTTTCGATATGCTTCTTGGGATATGCCCGGATCAGGAAATCGCTGATTGATTTGGCCAGCGCATTATCCTGCAACTCAAAGATGTAACGCTCGGGTTGATCGATCACATATTCAGCGTTGCCTTTGACATCGGCTTTGGTGATAGAATGGCATGATATGCAGGAAACGCCCTCATCAAGCCCGGTTTTGTTGGTCAGCTTGTCGCTGTATAAATTTTTTGTACCGGAAAACAGCGAAATCGGATCGTGGCAGCCCCCACAGTATCGGGTCGATTCAGGACCCTTCTGCTTACCCATCGACGCTTGTACAGCCCGAAATGCCGGATCCATG
>JAWVYR010000243.1:0-4259 GCA_033722635.1 Balneolaceae bacterium
CGCCACATGCTGCACGCCGGGACCTTCGTAATAATCGAGGTACTCCTCGATCTGCGACTTGCGTTTGCCTTCGGCGGGTTCGTTGATCGGAAACTTGATCCGGCCACGCCCTCCGGCCATCACCTTCGACATTAGTGCGGAATACTCCGTGGAGATATCCTTGTCGTCAAAATGGATATACTGGGTGAAGCCCATCACGTCGCGGTAAAAATCAACCCACTTGTTCATTTTACCAAGCTCCACATTGCCCACACAGTGATCCACAAACTGAAGGCCTACCGGTTCCACATTGTCAACAGGAGAATCCATCGGTTCGTATCCCGGCAGATAGAGGCCATCGTAATCGACCCGGTTGACCAGGGAATGGATGGTATCGCCGTAGGTTGCGATCGCGGCGGTACGCACCCTGCCATGCTCGTCGGTCAGGTCGCGGGGCTCCTCGAGCCCTTCGGCACCACGGCTTACCGTCTCTTCATATGCGCGGTCCACATCCTTGACATGAAGGGCGATATCCCGAACGCCATCGCCGTGTCTGGCGATATGTCGGGCAATCGGTGAGTCGCTACTTAACGGCGCCGTCAACACCAGGCGAATATTTCCCTGTTCGAGATAGTAGGATACACGGTCGCGAATACCGGTCTCCAGCCCGCTGTAGCCCTTCAGTTCAAACCCAAAAACTTTTTGGTAATAGTAAGAGGCCTGCTTGGCATTTCCGACATAGAATTCGATATGATCCACATCCTGCAACCCGAGATGGTCATCGAACTTCTCTTCAACAGGTCGATCTACCGTATCTTTATCATTGATTATCGATCCCATAAATCCCCAAATTTATCTCCTTTTTTAGTATTACCTATCAAATATAGTACCATATCCACTAGGAGCCAAATGACCCATTATAAACAAGATACCACCTGAATTTGATCCGAATTGATACCAAATGATCACTCACAACGTTCTGGACCCTAAACATTTGTGAATTTTAACGCAGCTCTCTATGTTAAGAAAATACCACTCATCATAAACCACTATCAGCACAGCTATTATGGATAAAGAGGCCAAAAAGGAAGCCTTTCAGGATCGGGTCGATGACGGTGAAAAGATCGAACCGAAAGACTGGATGCCGGAGCGCTACCGCAAGCAGCTGATCCGGATGATGTCGCAACACGCCCACTCCGAGATTGTGGGGATGCTGCCGGAGGGCAACTGGATCACACGGGCACCCTCACTGCGCAGAAAACTGATATTGCTTTCGAAAGTGCAGGATGAGGCCGGTCACGGGCTGTACCTCTACAGTGCCACCGAGACGCTGGGCATCAGCCGCGCGGAGATGATCGATCAACTGCTTACGGGCAAGGCCAAGTACTCCAGTATTTTCAATTACCCTACGCTTTCCTGGGCGGATGTGGCCGTTATCGGATGGCTGGTGGACGGTGCCGCCATCATCAATCAGACGATGCTGGCCCGAAGCTCCTACGGCCCTTACTCGCGTGCGATGATCCGCATCTGCAAGGAAGAAAGCTTTCATAAGAAACAGGGATATGAGATGGTGGCTACCATGGCCGAAGGCACTCCCGAGCAGAAAGAGATGGTGCAGGATGCCGTGAACCGATGGTGGTGGCCCACCCTGATGATGTTCGGTCCTCACGACGAGGATTCCCCGAACAGCGCTGAGCTGATCAAATGGAATGTAAAACTGAAGACCAATGACGAGCTTCGTCAGAGTTTCGTAGACCGGCACGTGGCCGAAGCCCATGCCGTCGGACTGAAGATACCCGATCCGGAGTTGGAGTTCAATGAGGAAACCGAACACTGGGAGTTCGGCGAGATCGACTGGGATGAGTTCTGGAATGTGGTGCGCGGCAACGGTCCGATGAACCATGAGCGGATGAAATCTCGCCGTGAAGCCCATGAAAACGGACGGTGGGTGCGTGAGGCAGCCGAGGAGTACGCCCGCAAGAAGAAGCTGCAGGAAGAAAAAGCATCGTAAATTATTATACGCCTACAGACCTGAATACTCCCCTTTGAAGAGGAGAAGTGGGATGGAGGCATTAAAATCCAGGTTGAATGAGTAGCAATAATCAGGAAAACCAAAAGAATGAAGACACTCAATGGCCGCTGTGGGAGGTGTTCACCCAGCCCAGATCGGGGGCGCCCCACGAGCATGCCGGCAGCGTTCATGCCCCGGACGCCGAGTTGGCGCTGGAAAATGCCCGGGACGTATATGCCCGCCGCAGCGAGGCGGTCAATATCTGGGTGGTCCCGACCGAGCAAATCACCGCATCGAACCCGGAAGACCAGGGACCCTTTTTCGATCCGGCCGATGACAAGCCCTACCGTCATCCGCAGTTTTACAGCACACCAAGAGCAGTCAAGAAAAGAAAATGAGTACAGAAATCAAGGAAGTGGCAAAAAAGGAAGCCTTCTACGAGTATCTGCTACGGCTGGCGGATGACCGGCTGATTTTGGGTCACCGCATGTCGGAATGGTGCGGGCACGGGCCGATACTGGAGGAGGATATCGCCCTTGCCAATATCGCGCTGGATTATATCGGCCATGCCGCTTCGCTTTATGAATACGCTGCAGAAATAGAAGGCGAAGGCCGGCATCGGGATGAGATCGTTTATTTCAGGGATGATGTCGAATATAAAAACCTGAAAATAACCGAGCTTCCCAGGGGTGATTTCGGGTTTACCATCGCCCGCCAGTTTCTCTTCAGTGCATTTAGCTATTTTCTGTATGAGCAGCTGAAGGAGGCCTCCGACGAGCAGTTCGCGGGCATGATCAACAAGCACCTGAAGGAGATCAAGTACCACCTGCGGCACAGCCGGGAATGGGTGCTGCGGCTGGGCGACGGAACCGAAGAAAGCCATGAGCGCATACAGAAAGCCTTTGACGAGCTGTGGAAATATACCGACGCGCTGTTTTACATGGACGAAGTTGACCAGAAACTGATAGATGAGGATCTGGCGGCTGATTTGGAGGAGATTCGTCCAAAATGGAAAGAGCTGGTGATCGATGTTCTGGAGGAAGCCACACTGGAAGTCCCCGATTTCGACCAGTATATGCAGAGCGGGGGGCGAACGGGCTTTCACAGCGAACATTTGGGACACCTGCTGGCAGAGATGCAGCACCTGCGCCGCTCATACCCGGATGCAGAGTGGGAGTAGTACGAAAAACATCAATTAGAAAGTTGGAATTGGGAATTCTGATTTTGCCGGTAATTGAACAGATTCTAAAAACGCTGTACAATACGTTAAATGGTTGCTAAACGTTAATAATTTGATGTCTGCCACAAAAACCACATACCGCAAAGAGGAGATCTGGGATTGGTTGAAGGAGATCACCGATCCGGAGATCCCGGTGCTCAACATCGTTGAGATGGGCATCGCTCGCGGCGTGGAGGTTGAAGGTGAACGGGTGCTGATCCGTATCACCCCCACCTATTCGGGCTGTCCGGCGATGGCGGCGATCGAGAAAGAGGTGCGGGAAAAGCTGGAGGAGAAAGGGCTCGATGACTTTGAGGTGAAGAAAGATTTCTCCGAGACCTGGACCACCGACTGGATGACCGAAGAGGCCAAAGAAAAACTGAAAGAGTACGGCATCGCTCCACCCGACATGACCACCGACGAGGATCTGCTGGAGAGTTTCAAAAAGCAGGCCAAGGTAATCCCCTGCCCCTATTGCGATTCGCTCAATACCGAGCTGCAGAGCGAGTTTGGCTCCACCCCCTGCAAGTCGCAGTATTACTGCAACGACTGCGACGAACCCTTCGAGCACTTCAAGTGCGTTTGATCCATTACCCTACCCTTTCCTTGTCATCCTGAAAAATGATGCGAGCCAAAGCGAGCAGCCATTTATTTAGGATCTGCTGAAAATTCGATGTTACCTGCACTGCGATTCGAAAGCAGATGCTGAGTCAAGCTCAGCATGACAAGATCGGGGATTTAATTAGATAGATATTCATCCATTTCAACATTCCCTTCCACTGCCTTGTCATCCTGAAAAATGATGCGAGCATAAGCGAGCAGCCATTTATTCAGGATCTGCTGAAAATTCGATGTTACCTGCACTGCGATTCGAAAGCAGATGCTGAGTCAAGCTCAGCATGACAAGAGGGGACGCTGTTAACTAAGCTATAATACGTCGTAATAACTCCAAGCTTGTCATCCTGAAAAATGATGCGAGCCAAAGCGAGCAGCCATTTATTCAGGATCTGCTGAAAATTCGATGTTACCTGCACTGCGATTCGGTAGCAG
>JAWVYR010000244.1:0-4240 GCA_033722635.1 Balneolaceae bacterium
AGCAGTGATATCGTGGCGGGTCTGCAGGGAGTCCTGTGAGGCGTTAAGCAGCTCCACTTCGAGAATACGCTGCTGGCTGGGCAGCACCACCCCGCTGTTGACCCGCGAGCGAATCGTACGCAACTGGCTGCGCAGCTGATCCATCAGTAGCTCAATTGATTTCGCCTGCTGGCGCAGAAGCAGCACCGAAAAATAGACCTCGTTCACCTGGCTGCGGATCCGGTGCATGCTCACCTCTACGGAATGCTTCTGCTGTTCTCCCACCGCCTCCTCCAGTCTTTTCTGTTTCCCCGGGATCCCCCCTCGGTAGATCGGCTGAGTGATATCCACAGCTACCTTGTAATGGTCCTTGCTGAAGGTCGGAGCCGAAGCGCCGGGCGGCACGAAATTCACCTGGGTGACATCCGACTGATAGCTGGCCATGGCACTGAACTCGATATCCGGGTAATAGCCGGTCTGTGCGACCCGCTTATTGAGACGAGTGATACGGTCCTGGATTTCCGCTTTCCGGACGACCGGGTATTGGTCGTAGGCGCGGCTGTAGCAATAACGGAGGTCCAGTGAATCTTTCTGAGTACCGGTAAAGCCGGACAAAAAAAGCAGAATGATGAGGGAAGTCATGAGGCTGTATCTTTTCGGACGGTGTTTAAAATAAATGCGGGCAACTCCTCTTTTCGATTGGATATGAAGCTCAAAAATTGCCCCTCCTCCATCCCGAACAACTGCTGAATCATCGGACGGGCCATGAAAGGGAATACGCAGAGTGCGATGGTGTTGATGAGAAAATCACGCGGGTCGACCGGCCGTATGTTTCCTTTCTCCACTTCGTTTCGTATCTGGTCGAGGAAACGATCCGGAATCTCGATCATATTGGACCGCACCATCTCCCGGAACCTGGCCGGGTGCTGATTCATCTCGAGAATCACAAACGATGGCAGGTAGGGGTTCTCCTTGAAGATGCCGTAATAGGTATCCACCAGCTCCTCGATTTTGCGGTCAAGCGGTTTGTCGGACCCCAGGGCCTGCTGGATCTTCGGGAAGAACTTGCGCATCCGCTCCTGGAGTACCGCCTGGAAGAGCTTGTCCTTGCTGCGGAAATAATAGTGAAGCATCGATTTGTTGATATCCGCCTCGTCGGCGATATCCTGCATGCGTGCACCGGCATAGCCGCTCCGCTGGAACACCTTTTTGGCCGCGTCAAAAATTTTTTCCTCGGTCTCTTTTTCGCGCTTCATGCTATAATTTCATTGAATTTCAAATCAAGATAGGTATTTCAACTATTAAGTTCAACTATTTGGTTGAACCTTTTGGTTAAAGCATCGTTAAATGCATTTTTATTCTATATTTTTAGATCGGAAGCGATTTGACAGGGGATGTCTGAGAGCAAAAAGGGTTGTGAAAAAATTATATGCTGCAATTAGCATTAATGAGTTGTTCATTCCCCGACCTGAGATTTTTAAGGATTATGGAAATGATCTGCAGCCCTTTGCAATGTGGAAAAGCAGCTATTTAGGTAAGATCGCAGGAGCGTCGAAATGATAATGAAAACTTTCGGAAACTGTCGTCGTTGTGGTGGAGTTATCACTGCTTGACTACCGACCCCACAATCCCCGAAGAAGATATCACCGGGTGTTGTTTTCAGTTCCAAGAGCTGTATGGTCGGCGAGCCCTCTCGCTGCAACTTTTTACAGTCGGGACCACTTTCGGGACTTACTCGATAAAAAAATGGAGAAGATCCACCTGCCCCCTAAATTTGGGGTTCTGGATACCCGCTAAAAATGTGGATCAGCCGATCCGGTATTTCAGATCCTCGATCTTGTCCAGGATCTCCCCACGGTCCATCTCCTGGTAACGTTGCGGCAGCAAATCCCGGGAGGTGCACTCGATGACGGCGCTGAGGGTCTGCAGCTCTACCTCCTCCGGGTAGGTGGGCGGGAGGAAGTCGTTGAGGGCCGCATCCAGGATGTCGGGGGTCACCTTCTTTCTGCCTTCGGCGGCCGCCCGGAACTTGGCCCGGGTGAGTGCAGCCTCCATATCGGCCCCGGAAAATGTTTTCAGCCCCTGCTCTATCACCTTGGGCAGGTATTCCTCGGAGAGTTTCAGCCCGGTTTTTTTGATCATCGCATCGAACAGTTCGACCCGGTCCTCTTTAGTATGGGGTGGAAACAGCGCTAAATGCTCTTCGGCCCGGCCCTGCCGCTTTAGATCGATCGGCATCAGGTCGGGGCGGGCGGTCATCAGGAACCAGATGATGCGGCCGCGATGGCTGGTGTCGCTCATAAAAGCGGCGATCTGGGAAAACACACGGCTCGATACCCCGCTGTCGCCCGATGCGGCCCGGTCGCCCAGATAGGCATCCGCTTCATCGATCATCACGGCTACGGGGGCCATCGCCTCCAGCAGCCCCAGAATCTTTTCAAGATTTCCTTCCGTGACCCCCTGCCACTGGCTCCTGAAATTTTTAAGCCGTACCATCGGAATCCCCACCTCGCTGGCAAAACAATTCACCATGAAGGTTTTCCCGGTTCCCACGGGCCCGCATACCAGGTACCCCATCGGGAGCACATCGGGGCGGCCCGCCTTGAGGGCCTTGATCGCTTGCCGCAGGTGAGTCTTCACTGCCTTATGGCCGGCTACGTTGTCCAGCGTGTACTGGGTCTCCACGAACTCCAGCAGGCCGTAGGCCTCCGCCTCGATCAGCTCCTTCTTGATCTTCGAAAGACTCTCATGGGTGATCTTCTCCCTGTTCTCACGCGCGTTGGAGAGGATGCTGCGAAGGTTGATAAAATTCAGCCCGGCGGTCTGCTGGGCGAGCACACCGGCTGATACGCCCGATATCTGCTTGAACTCTTTTTTGGGTACCTCGAAATGGATAAAATTGAGCCGTTGCTCCTCATCCGGAATTTCGATTCGTATATCGGAGGTGTAGGGGTTTTGGACCAGCGTTTTGTTCAGGTCGGCCAGGTTCTCCGCGATCATCACGGTGGTGAAATCAGCAGCCAGGAACATCGGGTCATGTGCCCATCGCGACAGATAGACCAGCGACGTCCGGTCTTCGGAACCGGTGGATCCCGCCTCGCTCATCGGCACGATCGTCTCGGCGTAGTCGATGATAAAGGCGATGCTTTTTTTGTTATCGATGCGGATTCGAAAGTACTGTTCCAGAAGCGAAAAGACGCGGACGGGATCTTTGGGGAGCTTGTCGGCGTACTCAGTACCCATGAGTGAATCGCGGCCTGCAAGGGCCTGATTGAAATCCTTCTGGCTCTCCTTGTCACGGAAATAGATACCCGATGAACGGTCATAGAAGATCACATAATCACGGGCTCCGAAGAACTCCTCCGCCAGGAAGGTCTTGAGGCGCATGTAATCGGTTTGCTCCTTTTGTGTGATCTCCACCAGGTCGTGAATATTTCCGTGCAGGATGAACTGGTTGATCGTCCGGCTCAAATATTTGCGAGCAAACTCCTTGGCCCATGCTGGATAATGATCGTACATAAGGATAACGTTACCTGGTTCTTACTTTAAAACTCACGCAACCGTGGCTTCCGCGGCCGGCCAAACCCTATCAGGTCCGGGCTATTCATTCAGAATCATCTTGACGGTTTCGATACGGCTCGGGGTGGCCTTGCTGATGATAAACTTGTTACCGTCGATCAGCAACTCCTCGTTGACCTTCGGAATGCGTCCGATCGAGTTAATGATATATCCGGCCACCGTTTCGTAGCTGGTGCTTTCATCCGGCAACTCCATTTCGGGATATTCAAGCAGCAGGTCCTCGATCTCCACTCCCCCGCTCAACACATAGGTATCAGGGGACAGTTTTTTCATCACTTGCTCCTCGATATCGTACTCATCCTGGATATCGCCGACCACCTCCTCCAGCAGATCCTCGATCGTCACCATGCCGGCCGTCCCTCCATACTCATCGATCACGACCGCCACCGAGAGATTCGACTTTCGAAACTCCGAGAGCAGATCCTTTGATTTCTGTGAGGATGGGATCAGTTTTATCGGCCGCATGATCTCCGTGAGCGACTGGGGATTATTGAACATGTCGTAGGCGTAGATCACCCCGATAATGTCGTCGATGGTCTCCTGATAGACCGGCAGTTTCGAGAACCCAGAGGAGATAAAGGTCTTGAGGGTCTCCTCGATGCTGGTGTTTTTCTCGACCGCCAGGATCTCGGTACGCGGGATCATCGATTCCCGCACCCGTTTATTAGAGAGCTCCAACACG
>JAWVYR010000245.1:0-4230 GCA_033722635.1 Balneolaceae bacterium
GCAAAACCATAATTGAATCTATCTTTATCCTTTTACGTAGCAACAGATATAAAAACAGACTGGGTATGTCTACCTTCAGAATTTTATTTTTAGTACTGCTTACCGCAATAATTTCGGTACCTGCTCTCGGCCAGAACCAGCAGGAGGAGATGGAAGATCCGTTCAAGAATGATCCTTTTTTCTCCAAACCGCTGTCGGAAATATTTAAAAAATCTGACAAGGATTCCTCCGACATCGGCAGCGAGGATGTACAATATCATGTGGGCCGGCTCAATGCCAACGGCATCGACTACGACTCCGGGTTAGGCGCAGGGCCCTACAATTCGAACCCGATCTACGGTATCTATCCGCTGATGCCGATGATCCACTACAACCGGGTGAACGGGCTTTTTCTGGGCCTCCGGAAAGAGCGGATGCAGTGGTATAACCGGGACTGGTTCCTCGGTATCGAAGGGATTCAGCCCCACTACCTGGTCGGATACTCCTTCGGACAAAAAGAGTTTCAATACACCGCAGGCCTTGAAAAATTCCTTGGCCGCAAGAAACACGCCCTTATTGGAGCTGAGTACCACGACGCCACCACCACCGACGACTTCTGGAGGGTGGGACTCAATGAAACCAGCCTTACTGCTTTTATCGCCGGCTATGATTTTCTGGACTACTACAAACAGACCGGGTGGGGATTTTATTTCAATCTTCGCTCCAAGCGCTACTTTGAGGGAGGCATCTCCTATAACGACGAAACCTTCAGGAGCCTGGAGCAGGAGACCGATTTTTCAATCTTCGGCTCCGACAGGAATTACAGGGTCAATCCCCCCATCGACATTGCGGGCGGGTCACCGGTCGAAAAGGCGGATATCTCCAGCATCAATATCGGGGCCTCGTTCAATCCTCGTCAACTGGTATTGTCGCGTTATTTCACCCTCTCGGCAACGGTTTTGGCTGAACTGGCTGATCTCGGTGATGATTCCGACTACAGCTACAACAAATATATGGGTGAAATCAAGTTTTCCTATAACTTTGAGGAAGGTGGGGTCTTCAGGTACCGGTTGAGAGCCGGCGGCATCGACGGGGATGCCCCGAACTTCGAACTGTTTCAGCTGGGAGGTATTGGAACTATTCGAGCTCTCCCTTATAAATCATTGCAAGGCAACAGGATGATATTGAGCAATGCGGAAGTTCATTTTGGCGTTCCCGCCCGTTCCGACAGCGATTGGATCGACTTCGATGATTTTTATCTCACCATCTTCCTGGATTCCGGTTGGGCGGACTTCGATCCGAATCGAATTACCGACGGAGGGGTATTCAGCTCCTTTGACGGATTCTCCCTGAACGATCTGAAGCACAGTGCCGGTGTGGGTATTGGTTCCAGTCTTATCCGCTTTGAGCTGGCCTGGGATATCAACAAGGGAGGAGGTGCCCCGATCTTCTGGGTCAGATTGAATCCCACATTTTAAAAGCCGAAGAACCACCTTTTTCGGTGAAGCGATCGAATTGCGATCAAAAAAATAGCTTCCAGTCCTGTCAGGGGCTGGAAGCTTTTCTTTAGGGCATTTGGTGCTTTGTGTAGCATCCAAACATTGTTTGCTCTTTCAATACTTCCCTACGTTTTACCTGCAAAAAGGTTGCGCTGCTTTCGCCCCGGATAACGTTTTATGAGCTTTTTTTAAACGTTTAGGTATTATTTGCCTCAGGCGTTATATTTGTAGTTCATCTACAACCAATGAACATAATATATGATGCGATCCGGCAACCCTGCATTAAGTGAAAAGGCTTTCAAGGAGGCGTTCCCCGCCCGTGCTGATGAAGGGGTGATGACTATAGAGGGCACCGTCAACAAAACGGCGATCCTTTTCATTGTGCTGATGATCGGGGCCTCGATCGGGTGGTATCAGCCGATTGAAACTGCAGCTCCGCTGCTCTGGACCGGACTGATAGGGGGTTTAGTCCTTGCCCTGGTCACCATTTTCAAGAAGGAATGGGCCAAATTTACGGCCCCGCCCTATGCGTTTTTCGAGGGATTGTTTCTCGGAGCGGTTTCCATGATGTACGCCTCCCTCTATGAGGGCATTGTCCTGAATGCGATCATGCTGACCTTGGGTACCTTTGCCGCCATGCTTGCGGTATATCGAAGCGGGTTAATCAATGTCACGCAGCGCTTCAGGCTGGGTGTAGTGGCCGCTACCGGGGGCATCATGCTTGTCTATTTTGCAACCTGGATACTCGGTTTTTTCGGCATCAATGTAAGTCTGGTGACCGGAACCGGTTTAATCGGAATCGGTTTTAGCCTGTTTATCATTGTGATCGCGGCTCTGAATCTCATTCTGGATTTCGATCTCATTGAACAAGGAGCCGCCAACGATGCCCCCAAATTTTTTGAATGGTATTCCGCTTTCGGATTGCTGGTGACGCTGATCTGGCTTTACCTTGAGTTTTTGCGATTATTGGCAAAATTACAACGAAGATGAAGGAACCGCGTTAATAAAAAGAAAACCCTTGAGAAACTATCTGGACTAACAGTTGGACCTGTCAAAACACATACCGTTTAACCGATGGGAACTGATCCTCGGTGTGCTTATCGTCGTACTCATCACCGCTGCGATCGGGGGCTCCCGGCTATCCAGATTGTTCAACACCCAGGCTGTCTCTTCGGTGGAGCCGGTACACATTTACCTGCACGATAAAACTGATCTGTATGAAATGAGTTCCATCCTGGCCGATTCCGGCGTAGTTATTGGTCAGGAGGAGCTGTTATGGGCCGGACGTCTGCTGGGATGGCGAAATTTTCTTCCGGGTCATTATGAAATTCAGGGCTCCTATTCCTATGATGTATTTCTCTCCAAAATGGCCCGCGGTATACAGGATCCTGTAAGCGTTACGATCATCCCCGGATCCAGTGAAGAGCGTATTCTCAGGGTGCTTTCCACCCGGTTGAAAGCCGACTCGGTGGCCTTTCATCATGCCGTAGAGGACAGCAGTTTTTGGGAAAACCGGTCCTTTGAGCGGAAGGATTTTATCGGCCGAATGTATCCGAGCACCTATTCCTTCTACTGGACCTCATCCCCAAAAACGATTTTCAACCGCATATTCCGGGAATTTGAAAAGGAAGTGGCTGAAGGGTTCGAATTCCGCATCCGGGAGGTTGACCTGACACTCGACGAGGTGGTTACCCTGGCATCCATCATCGAGTGGGAGGCGATGCACGAAGATGAGAAACCGAAGATCAGCGGACTGTACTGGAACCGATTGAACAAACGCATGTATCTGCAGGCCGATCCAACCGTGGTGTTTGCACTGGGTGAGCGCCGCAGATTGCTGTACGAGGATTATGAAATCGACCATCCCTACAACACCTACAACCATTTCGGACTGCCGCCGGGCCCGATCACCAATCCAAACAAGAATTCGATCGAGGCCGCCCTGTATCCCCAGGATCACGATTACTTATTTATGGTGGCCAGCCCGGAGGGGTACCATATCTTCTCGGAAACCTTTTCGGAGCACAAAGAGAAGAGTGTGCAGTGGCGCAGGTGGATACGTGAACAGTACCGTAAGAAGAAGCTGGAGGAGGTCAGGGCCGAGGAAAAAGAAGTGAACAGCTAGTAGGTTGCAGGCTCTACACCCTGTTCCGAAATTTTGAACACTTTCACTTCCTGGTTCACGTGGCTATTTTCAAAATCGATATTCCCGATCAGCCCTTCATAGAACGGCCGTTTTCTTAACACATTTTTTAACAGCGCAGGATTCTCAACCTCCTCAAGCGCCCTGAGTAAAAAATCAGCGGTATCGTATCCCACCATGGCATAGCGGTTGGGCTGCTCCCCGAATCGGGCCTCGAATTCCTCCCCGAACTTTTTCACTCTTTCGCTCTTGGAATTGATGTAATAGCTTTCGGTAAAATAGACCGTTCGATTTCGCAATCGCTGGTCATCGATCTGCGTGGCCCCCCATTCCGGCGAACCCAGAACGGTCATTTTGCTGTTCATCGCCTCCAGGTCCAACAGCAGCAGGTCGATGAGCGTAGGAGCTACCTCACCTGTGAAGGGAGCGTAAACCCCATCGATGCGGTGATATCCGAGGGTATCGATTGCGGTGCTGTCGGTGGTGAAGAATTTGGTATAGTCGGCAATCTCGTAGCCCTGGCCTTCCAGATCTTCCAGGAAGAAGTAGGCAACCCTGGCACCCAGTTTTTCAGCCCGTTCAAAGAAGGAGAGGGCCGATGCCGCACCA
>JAWVYR010000246.1:0-4200 GCA_033722635.1 Balneolaceae bacterium
CATGACGGATCAAAATGCGAGTGACTTGGAAATAGAGAAGCTGATAGATGCTTACATCAACGGCAATCTGTCGGATGAAGAAGCGGAATCGCTGTGGGTTCAGCTGATCAAGCATCCGGAGTATCTGGATCACCTCGAGACCGAGATTGCATTGAAGGAGATGATCCAAAAGAAAAAAGATAGCGATTCAGTTTCAACGAAACGGCCGGATCGGTCTGAGTAGGATATTAGTTCCCTCAACGGGATGTATTGGCTGGTCAACAGGACCCGGGGGGATCTTCTGCCCTTCACCCTGCGGAATCGATAGTAAATTTCGATAATATTGAATAATGAGTTAATTTTTGGTGTCCAATTTCTCTTTTCATTTATAACCCATTGCCGTGCAAAATCCATTACTCAACGCCACCCAGCGAGATGAGGCCTTTGAACTTTCGGTTCGCCCCGGTTCCATTGAGGAGTTTATTGGACAGGAAAAGGTGATACGCAATCTTTCGGTATTCATCGAGGCAGCCCTGAAGCGGGGGGAGGCGCTCGATCATGTGATTCTTTCGGGCCCCCCGGGACTGGGCAAGACCACCCTGGCTTACATCATCGCCCATGAGATGGGGGTTCAGATCAGGCCGACCACGGGACCGGTCATCGAGAAACCCGGCGACCTGGCGGGTATGCTCACCAATCTTGAAGAGGGCGACGTGATTTTTATCGACGAGATCCACCGGTTGAATCCGGTGGTCGAGGAATATCTCTATTCAGCCATGGAGGATTACCGCCTCGACATCGTAATCGACTCCGGGCCCAACGCCCGCAGTATACAGATCGACCTCAACCGCTTTACCCTGGTTGGGGCCACTACCCGCAAGGGCCTGCTGACGGCTCCACTCCGGGCCCGCTTCGGCATCGACATGCGGCTTGATTACTACGATGTGAAACTGCTGCAGCGCATCGCCCTGCGCACTGCCTCGATCCTGGATATGGGCATTACCGATACCGGCGCCTACGAGATCGCGCGGCGCAGCAGGGGCACCCCCCGGATAGTGAACAAGCTGCTGCGCAGAACCCGCGACTTCGCCCAGGTCGAAAATATGGAGACGATCACCGACAAGATAGCCGACAAAGCCCTCAATGCCCTGGATGTGGATGAGAACGGGCTTGATGATATGGATATACGCATCCTTCGGGCGATCATCGAGAACTACGCCGGCGGGCCCGTGGGGCTGGGCACCCTGGCGGTTGCAGTGGGCGAGGACAAGGGCACCATCGAGGAGGTGTACGAACCGTTTCTTATCAAAGAGGGTTTTCTCCAACGCACCCCCAAGGGTCGCATCGCCACCAAAAAGGGCTTTGAGTATATGGGCGTGGACCCCGCCGACAAGGGGGATCCCGACCTCTTCAACTAAGCTCTCTTAAATATAGGCCGGTCTTTCTAATTTCTTACCGCGGGAACCGCATTATCAATTCACCCTTTTCCCCTTCGATCCATGCTGTAATCTGTACGCTTTTTTTTGTAGCTTCAATGCTCTGTTCACGAACCCTTTACTTTATACAACTATCAGCACCTTGATGAAAAATCTCTTCACCTCCGAATCGGTATCCGAAGGCCATCCCGACAAGATCGCCGATCAAATTTCCGATGCCATACTGGATGCACTGCTCAGCGAAGATCCCGATTCACGGGTGGCGGTGGAAACCATGGTAACCACGGGACTGGCGATCGTCTCCGGGGAGGTAAGTACCGATGCCTACATCGAAATTCAGGATATCATACGGGAAGTAATCCGTGAGATCGGATACACGAAAAGCTCTTACCGCTTCGATGCTGACTCCTGCGGAATCCTCTCGAGTTTACATCAGCAGAGCCCCGATATAGCGATTGGGGTAGATGCCGACGACGACAAGCCGCTGGGTGCCGGCGACCAGGGCATGATGTTTGGATATGCCTGTACCGAAACCGATGTGTTTATGCCGATGACGATCCAATACTCTCACGACCTGCTGAGAAAGCTCGCGCATATCCGCAAGAATACCACCCTGATGCCCTATCTTGGGCCGGACAGCAAGAGCCAGGTAACCGTGGAGTATGATAGCAACCAGCGTCCCAAGCGTGTGGATACGATCTTGATCTCTACACAGCATGACGACCATATCGAAACCCAGCAGATCAAGGAGGATCTCAAAAAGCACCTGATCCCCGAGGTGATCCCCCAGGAGTTGATGGATGCTGATACCATTCTGCATGTGAATCCGACAGGCAAATTCGTCATCGGCGGACCGCATGGCGATACCGGCCTGACCGGCCGTAAAATCATCGTAGATACCTACGGTGGCCGCGGCGGACACGGGGGCGGTGCCTTTTCGGGCAAAGACCCCACCAAGGTGGACCGGAGTGCAGCCTATGCCTCGCGCCACATCGCCAAAAATATCGTTGCTGCCGAGCTGGCCGATGAGTGTCTCGTGCAGCTGGCCTACGCTATCGGCATCGCCGAACCGGTTTCGATCAATGTAAACACTTTCGGTACCGGAAAGGTCGACGACATGGAACTGGCGGATGCGATCTCCAATACATTTGATTGTACACCGGCCGGGATCATCGACCGGTTCGATCTTCGGAAGCCGATCTATCAGAAAACCGCGGTATACGGCCACTTCGGCCGGGAGGAATTTCCCTGGGAAAAGCTGGACTATAAAGGCAAAATCCAGGACGCCCTCTGATCAAAACAGGCAGCCGTTGTCGCAGCAGATCTCACGGCTGCCCTTCTCCGTGATAGCTCAATTGGAGGCAGAGCCGCTGATGGTATGGCCGAAGAACACGGCATTGGCAAAGAGCTTGTTTGTACCATACCAATATGCCCTGAAATTGGGGTTGTCGGTCATTGAGATCACCTTACCCCCTCCCACGCCGCTAACCACGACCGCAGCACTGCCGCTCAGCTGATCCAGGTTTTCCTCCGACGCATATCCGCTGGCCAGCGGGCTATCGGTGTAACGGAGCGGGGTGGCATAGGGATTTTCCGCTTTTTTCATGAACAGCGTGGAGTTACGGAACACCGTGATTCTGTCGCTGCTAAAACCGTAACCCATCGGGTGGGTCAGGTCCAGATCGGCAAAGAAAATGGTTCCGCCGATCGCCTGGGCTCCTCTATATCGGCTGCGGCTGGTATAGGGCCGCGTAACTTCCCGGTTTGGAGACTCCTCCTCTTCCACAAACTCTATATCGGCCAAGCCCTTGCTTTTCAACCAGCGGATTGCATATTTGTATCCGAGAATAGTGCCGCCGCCGCGGACCCACCGCTTGAGCTTTTCAACAGTGTTGTCGGAGAGGTCATTATATCTACCGGAGGTCATAACAATGACATTGTATCGCCCGATATCAGCATACCGAAGCCGGTCTTTCGTTAACAGCGTTACCTCCATGTCGTAGCGCTGATCCATCAGGTGCCAGGCTTCACCAACTTCATAGCTGCTGGTTCCGTCGCCACCGATGAGCGCCACCTTGGGAAGCCGGAGTGTTTCAAATGATCCGCTGCCCAGATCGATGCCCTCCGGCGTCAGACCGGTACCCACGCTGTATATATTCAGTCCGTCGCTATCGGCTGCCTGTTGCAACAACTGGTAGATCCGGTTGCCATCCACCGACTGGGGCCCCGTGGGAATGAGGATGGTTCCATGATCAAACTGTCTGGTGCCCAGGGCGGTCAGGGCAGTGAAGGGTTCCGATGCAACCTTCGCCAGCACCCCCTCCTTCAGTAAGCGGTAAAGGGCTCTCGGGGCGTAGTATTCATCCCACTCGAAAAGATAGCCGTAATTGCTCTTTCCGCCGATAACCGAACCCATGGGCTTTTCCCCGATGTTGAATCGTTCACCCAACAGGCCGCTGCTGTATTGGCGACTGTCCAGTTCGGCAAAAGGCAGGTTGAAGGCATAGGGCATCGTCCAGGCCGAAACGTCGTAGAACAGGCTGTCCTGAAACGAGGTACGCCGCTCAAACATCGCCTCGACCAGGCGGTATTGGGTTTGGGCGGCGGGAACCACGTACGCATTGCCACCAGCATAGGTGGTACCGTCGACCGTCAGGTTTTGACCCAGTTTATATACCTCTATGTTATGCCTGGACAGCAGTTCCGCCAAGTGGTAACTCCGCATGCGATCATCCAGCGTTCCGAAAACGTAGCCCTTCACTTCCGACCGATCGGCCTCCCGGGC
>JAWVYR010000247.1:0-4195 GCA_033722635.1 Balneolaceae bacterium
CCCGAATGCGTTGGTGGCAGCCACCAGCGGGAGTTCCCCGTCAAGCCAATCCTGCTGAAGTTGTCTCCGGATATCCGTATCGATGCCTGCGTGATAGGCCCTGCATTTCAGTCCGAGCTTCGTTTCGATCGATTCCGCCAGATGCTCGCAGTTTTTTCGGGTGCCCCCGTAGACGATGCCGGAGCCCTTACGGGACGCCCTTTTGACACTATGCAGTACTTTTTCCTGTTTTTGTTCGCTTTTCAGCACCCACCATTTGAGGTTCGGGCGATCGAATCCCCGGGCTACTACCGCGGGATCGTTAAACTGTAGATTATTGATGATATCCTCGCGCACTTCGGGAGTGGCCGTCGCCGTCAATGCCACCCACCCTACGGAATCGGCGATCGGCTCGAGCGAGGGAACGATTTCCCGGTAGCTGGGTCTAAAATCGTGGCCCCATTCCGAAATGCAGTGGGCTTCATCTACCGCCACCAGGTCGATATTCAGGTTAGGTAGCTCCGCCTTCCAGAGGTCGGTCTTCAGCCGCTCAGGAGCGCAGTAAAGCAGTTTGTACATCCCATTACGGGCATTCACGAGCCGCTGCTCCACCTCCCTGTAGTGTAGGGTGCTGTTGACAAAGGTGGCCTTGATACCCAGGTCGTTAAGTTTCTGCACCTGATCCTGCATCAGGGCCACCAGCGGTGATATCACCAGCGTCATTCCATCAAACAGCGTGGCCGGCAGCTGATAACAGAGCGATTTGCCCCCTCCTGTCGGGAACAATACCAGCGTCGATATGCCCTTAAGTACCGAATCCACGGCCTCCCGCTGTCCTGGCTTGAAGGACTCGAATCCCCAATAGCGGCGGAGTTGCTGATCGGCCTTTATTTGCAGCTCTTCGGTCATACACTGCAAAATAAAAAATTATGAAGGGAATAAGGCAACGAAATCACCTGTACGGTGGTCCCTGTGGGAGTTGCGCTTAATTCACTGTAAGGGAATGCCTGAAATAGTACCCATTCAGGGGTCCATAGTTGTGGAGTGGTGCCGGTGGGAGTAACTTGCCTGAAATTGAAAAAATTATACGGAGGTATCCCCATGAAAAAAGATCCAAAAAAACTCAAGCATCGCTTCAAGCCGGAAAGCCTGATGATGTCCTACGGTTATGACCCGGAGCTTTCGGAAGGCGCCATAAAGTGCCCGATTTTTCAGACATCAACCTTTGTATTTGATGATGCGGCGCACGGCAAAGCGTTTTTCGAAATTGCCAATGATATCAGAAAACAGAAACCCAATGAAGAGCTGGGGCTGATTTACAGCCGGTTGAACAATCCCGACCTGGAGATTCTCGAAGATCGACTTACCGTCTGGGAAGGTGCCGAGGAAGCGGCTGTTTTTGAAAGCGGCATGTCGGCAATCACCACGGTGCTGCTGGAGTTTCTGCAGCCGGGTAATCTGCTGCTCTACAGCCGGCCCATCTACGGAGGTACCGACTACTTCATCAAACATATACTGCCGAAGTTCGGCATCCAGACGCTGGGAATGAAGCCCAATCTGGAGGAGGATGACATTCACGAGCTGCTGCAGGAGTCGGGCATGGCCGATGAGCTGGCGATGATCTATGTGGAGACCCCGGCCAATCCCACCAATGACCTTATCGACCTGGAATGCTGCCGAAAGATCGCCGATCACTATTCCGGCGAAGACAGGCGGGTGCTTCTGTCGGTCGATAATACCTATCTGGGCCCGGTCTGGCAGCATCCCATAGAGTTTGGGGCAAATCTGGTGCTCTATTCAGCTACCAAGTTTATTGGTGGGCACAGCGATTTGATCGCCGGTGCCTGCCTGGGCTCCGCTGAATTGATGAAGCGGGTGAAAACGATGCGCACGTTTCTTGGGAACATGGCGGGGCCGTGGACCGGTTGGCTGCTGATGCGCAGCCTGGAGACGATGAAGCTGCGGATGGAAAAACAGGTGGATAACGCCCATAAGGTAGCTGAATACCTGATCGGACATCCCGCTGTTGAGAAGGTGTATTATCTCGGAACACTGGAGGGAGGCGACAGTCGCCAGGCGGAAATTTACCGCAAACAGTGCCTGTCAAGCGGATCCATGGTTTCCTTCGATATCGCCGGTGGCGAGGAGGAGGCGTTCCAGTTTCTGGACCATCTCAAGCTGATTCAGCTTGCCGTCAGCCTTGGGGGCACGGAAAGCCTGGCCCAGCATCCGGCCAGCATGACACACTCCGATGTGGATCCGGTGGAACGAGAGGAACTATCGATTACCGATCAGATGGTGCGCCTCTCGATCGGTGTTGAAGATCCCGATGATCTCATCTGGGACCTCGAACAGGCTTTTGAGTCCGTGGGCTATCCTGAAGGTGAGGAGTATCAATCTGTGAAATAGTTGGCAGCTCCGATTACTCGTCTGACCACTGCAGTGGTCGGACGAGTGGGGGAAAAAATTTTATCTATTCTTTTCAAACTGATAATCTGGAATTGACATGTAAGAGTCATTGATAAATTTTTTCAAGTCAATATCAAATAAATCTAATGTTTTTATTCTATCAACTATTGGATCTCTCCATACTCCGATAAATTCCTTAAAACTTGAATAATCCCAATCTTCCATCTTATCAACTAATCCAGCTCTCACAGGATTTTGATGAATGTAATGCATGCATGACAAAGCGTAATTTAAATTGTTGATAAGCTTTCCTTTTGTTTTTGACTGAAATAAAGACCCAGTGCGATGTTCTTGATTATTGATTGCCTTAGTGTATGAACTTAGGAGAATAGCCATTGCCCGGTTTATTGGGTCCATATCAAGATAAAGGTCATTTGTCTGTCCGCTTAAAGGTTTCGGACGTGTATTTAGATTTCTCTTGATATATACCAACCAGTGAAAATGGTTTGGCATTAAGCAGTATGCTAAAATGTTACAATAGGGAAGAAGCTGTTTTCCCATTTTGCGCAAAAAATATCTGTAATTTTCATCGGAGAAAAATATTAGCTGCTTATTGTTACCTCGGTTGTAAATATGATAGATTTTGTCCGGTTCATATCTCATTGTATACCCCTTTTTATCTATTAGAGGTTATTCGTGATGGTTCCTTACAGTAAATTCGATTTTTTTTACTCGTCTGACCACTGCAGTGGTCGGACGAGTGGGGGAAATGCTGGGATCGTACGAGTGGAAAGGGATATAGGATTGGATGTGATTCGTATTTAGTGTATGGTATTCGGAAATTACCCTTTCAAACGCTCACCAGGAACGTGGCTCACGGTCACGCACGAATGTACCGGTTGGAATCTCATCAGCGGTGGCAAGCCAAACAGGGGTATCGGCGCCTTGTTCGGGATCTCGAGGTGCGGCCTTCCCGCCCATGTCGGTGTGGACCCAGCCGGGTGACACGGCGTTGATCCTGAATCCCTCGTCCTTGAGGTCCTCTGCAAGGGCACGGGTCAAGGCATTCAGGGCGGATTTTGATATCCGGTAGGAAGGATGATCGGCCCCGTATCCGTGGCAAATCGCGCCCATCCCGCTCGAGATATTGATGATACGGGGGTCGTCGCTTTCTCGCAGCAGCGGAAGAAATCGCTGGCTCAGGCGAAGGGGGCCGTACAAATTGACATCCAATGTCTTTTTTATCGTATCCATATCGGCGTTTTTGGCCGTGTTCGAGTCGTCGATCATGATTCCGGCATTGTTGATCAGTACATCCAGGCGGCCGTGCTTTTGTGCGACAAATTCCACTGCTTGATCGATCGAATCTTGATCGGTGACATCCAGCCGGCAGAATACAGCTTCCAGTTCCTCAGCTGCTTTTCGGCCCTGCTCCCGATTCCTGGCTGTCAGCAATACGGTATGATCCCGGTTCGATAACTGCCGGCAGATCTCATATCCGATGCCTCGATTGGCGCCTGTCACAAGTATCACTTTAGCTTGTTCCATGATTCCGGATGTTGTTTTCGGTTCAATAGCGATACACAAAATCCATCGAAATCATTCTGATAGACATTTCACCGGCGTGAGGGAAAGAAGAAAAAAGTAAATATCAGCAGCCTGTCGCCTGAAAGAGATCTTTCTCGATTGAAGCGCCGAACTGAGATGGGATTGCTCAGGCCTCATCCCCGGCAAGTACCGCCTTCATGTAGTTGCGGCGCATCTCGGCAATGGCCGAAATGGAAATGCCCTTGGGACATACTGCCTC
>JAWVYR010000248.1:0-4176 GCA_033722635.1 Balneolaceae bacterium
AGAAGATGGTCGCCCTGGTGGGAGTAGAAAACCTGGCCGTGGTGGAGACCGAAGATGCGATCCTAATCTGCAACCTCGACCACGCGCAGGAGGTCAAACAGATCGTCAACCGGCTCCATGAGAAGGAGGAGCTTAAGAAATACCTGTAACAGCCGGCCCTACAGCTCGAGCGTCAGCTGGTCGTAGGCCAGCCTGACATGGTCGGGCATCCGCTCGTGACTCTCGGCGTAGCTCACGTAGGAGTTCATGTGGATCAGGTAGGTCATCGGTACCTCCAGCTCGGTAGCCAGCTCTATCGCCTCCGGGATCGTCAGGTGGGTCGGATGCTCCGGTTCCCAACGCAGCCCGCTCAACACCATCACGTCGGAGCCGGCGATCTTCTCGCGGGTGGCAGCGGGTATCGCTTTCACATCGGTCATGTAGGAAAAATTGTTGATGCGAAAGCCCAACACATCCACCTTGCCGTGTATCACCGGAAGCGGTGTGATCTGCAATCCGTCGATCTGTAGCGGCCCGTCGATCACCTGCAGGTCCAGCGCCGGCGCCCCCGGATAGCGGTCGGGGCCGAACATGTAGTCGAACCGGCTCTTGATGCTCTCGATGCATTTTTCGGTAGTGTAGACCGGGATCTCTTCCGCCTGCTTGAAGGTAAAGGGACGCAGGTCGTCGAGCCCTGCGATGTGATCCATGTGCTCGTGGGTGATCAGTACGGCGTCGATATGCTGGATGCCGGCCCGCAGGGTCTGCAGACGGAACTCCGGACCGGTATCGATCACGATGGAGGTATCCCTGTTACGGATCCAGGCCGAGCACCGCCATCGTTGGTCACGCGGATCTCCGGCCGCCCGGTCGCGTCCCAGTCCGCCCGCCGTCGGTACCCCCATCGATGTGCCGGTACCCAGAAAAGTCAGTTTCATCAATCCTCATCCATTTCGGTTTCTTCACCCTCCGGCTCCCCGTACCGTTCGAACCGCTCCCACAGCTCCTCGAGCTCCTTCCGCACCGCAGGTTTGATATAGACATCCTGTATGTCGAGTTTCTCCAGCACCCGGGCCAGGATGCCCACCTGCAGTTCCAGCGGACGCTTCCGGTTGATCATCACCAGCTTCTCTCCCTCCACGATGCAGTGATCGCCCTTGAAGGTGCCCCGCTCCTTGCGTATGGTGTAGCCGGCCTGCTCCACCAGCTGCTCCAGCTCTAAAAGAAGTTTGTCGGTCTTCATCCTCAGAATCAGAAGGTTATTCCCAGTAGAAAGTTGTGTCCGAGAAGATTATAATCGAAACGCTCTTCTTCAACATTGTAGCTGCGGAATTCAAGGTCGTACCCCACGGACAGGCCGAGACTCCCGAACAGCCCGTCGAAGTAGAAACGGTTCTGTGACTCAAATTCAAAGATCGAACCGGTGCCGGAGGTTCTGCGGGTATCGAACGTGATGCCAAAAAAGGGTGTGGCTTCGGAGCGGAACCGAAACTGCTCGCTGAAGGTCACAGCCAGCCGTAGGCCGGCACTCGCATCGATCGTCGCCTGTTCAAACTGTACCGCACCCAACGGCTGATCGGTGCTCACCGTGGTGAAACTGGTTTTCAGCAACAGCGGCAGGGCCAGTCTCACCTTTTCCGACCCCGTGAGGGGAATAAGCCGCTGTATCTTGAATCCCATATCGAAATAGTCGATATCATCCAGACCGGTGAAGGAGCCCCCCCGGCTCAGGAACAGTTCCAGGCCCGGGGCCTCATAGCGTATCCGGGGCACCACCCCGCTGAACTCAAAAATACCTGCGTTGATCGCCGAGGGATCACCTTTAAACGAAAAATCTGCAGCGATCAGCGACAGGGAAAGGCTGTTGGTGGGAATGCCCCGCTCACGCTCCCGGTCACCGACAGAAAACATCTGCCCATGGGAATCCAGCGGGAGCAGGGGGATAAAAGTGAAGATCAGGAAGTATAAAAACAGGGATTTGGGTGGTGATAACAATTTTTTCATCGGGGGAATGCTTTATAAAGTATTCACATTAAATACATATCTTCGGATGTTCAAACAGACTACCTGAATCTATGAAAACACTGGCATTAGTTATAGGACTAATTATGATCGGAATAACAGCCTCTGCACCGGATACCGATTCGATCTTCGGGTTTGAGCCGGAAAACATAGATGGCGAGCCGGTCAGCCTGAACAAGTACAAGGGAAAAGTAATACTGATCGTAAATACCGCCTCCGAGTGCGGGTACACCCCGCAGTACGAAGGACTTCAGGCGCTCTATGAAAAATATAAGGATCGTGGGCTCGTTGTGTTGGGGTTTCCGGCCAATGATTTCGGCGGCCAGGAGCCCGGAACGAACAAACAGATTAAGCAGTTTTGTAGAGTGAATTACGATGTGACTTTCCCGATGTTTTCAAAAATATCGGTGAAGGGTGCATCGATAGATCCGCTCTTTGAATACCTGATCAACCGTGAGAATCCCGATTTTACCGGGGAGATCAAATGGAATTTCGAGAAATTTATTATAGATCGTGACGGAAATCTGATACGCCGGTTCCGAAGCGCGGTCAAACCGCAAAATAATGAGATCGTCAACACAATAGAATCGGCGCTGAAGAGTTAATTAGTATCCCTAACATACATCCCATCACCATCCCGACAGAGGGTCGCAACTGAACATTGCGGCCCTCCCTTTTTTTATCGAATCAATGCCAACCGCCAGTGGATACCTCTTTCAATTCAGCAGGTGGGAATGCAGGAGGAATTCCGGAATGGCGACCCTCAGGGAGTCCCCGTCATCGCGCTCCATCAGGTAGTGACCGCGCATCGAGCCGGTAAACGACTTGAGCACGCAGTAGCTGCTGTACCTGTGGGCATCGCCCGGCATGATCCTGGGGCGTTGGCCCACCACTCCATCCCCGTCGACCTCGAACTGCCCCTCCGAGGTATCCTCGATCTCCCAGTGGCGCTTTACCAGCCGGAGCGGCTCGCTGCCCTGGTTGTGAATCTCGATGAAGTAACCGAATACATGCTTGGAAAAGTGGGGTTCCGATTCCTCCTCGAGGTAGGCCGGGCGGACCTCCACCCGCACATTGTTCGAGATCTGTACAAAAGTCTGGGTATACATGGGGCGATGATGTGGTTGATTGGATACCCGGAGTATAGGTTAAAAATTTCAATCAATCGAATTTTATTATCACATCGACCTTGACAGGGGACAGGAACAAGCGTTATATTTGGAGCTCTCAACCGATCGGAAAACAAATGAAATTCACCGTGCGGTTGTTCGTTTAATAAGAGCGATTGACGTAGTGACTTGAGTGGAACACGGATGACACCGATTCATACGGATAAACGCGGTTTCCAACTTTGGATCCGTGACGATCCGTTGCATCCGCACCATCAGTGTTCTATTTTCAGATGCCCTGCTTTTTTGGGTCATTGGAACATTGGGTCATTTGGATTTTAAAGTAACGGTCCGGTAGTTCAGTCCTCCTACGTTAAAATGACATCTGCCGAAGCTTTAGCCCAGGCATGACTTCGGAGGACAAGCCGGTTAGAACGTCCCGACTGCTGTCGGGAAGGTCGCGAGTTTCGGATATAGATTATTGATTTATTGATTTAAAATGGAACACGGATGACACCGATCCATACGGATAAACGCGGTTTCCAACTTTGGAGCCGTGACGATCCGTTGCATCCGTACCATCAGTGTTCTATTTTCAGATGCCCCGCTTTTTTGGGTCATTGGAACATTGGGTGATTTGGATTTTAAAGTAACGGTCCGGTAGTTCAGCTGGTTAGAACGCCTGCCTGTCACGCAGGAGGTCGCGAGTTCGAATCTCGTCCGGATCGCTTCGTCATAACCCCTTGACTCACATAGAGTTGAGGGGTTTTTTATTTATGCTAATACTCATTTCTACAAAGTATATAATTTTGTGGGGACAAGGCTGGGATAAGGATTAAGGCTATGTAAACTATATATATGCTCTCATCATTGGTATTTTGAATTGGTACTTCACTCTGGTCCTAACCTCTCTCTAGAATTCATAACTCTAATATTATTAAATGCTTTACTGATAATATTTTTTTCGATACTCAAATGATGAACCCCCACCCCCCACATAGGGATCCCGTGATGAAATTTACGTTAGGGGAGGTAAACAGACATATAGAATAACGGTCCTGATGCG
>JAWVYR010000249.1:0-4174 GCA_033722635.1 Balneolaceae bacterium
ATAAACCCAAATAGGTTACAACATAATTTCGTTCTGAGGCTATATTCCGGCATATGCCATACACGCGTGAATTGCGTATACTGAATAAGACGACAGATATCAGTATAATCTTTCTGAAATGATGATCGATCGTAAAAAATCCCTCGACTTGTTGAACCGATACATCGACAACGACAACCTGAAACATCACTGCCGGATGGTTGCTGCCGCGACCGAAGCGTATGCCGAATCGTTGAACCGTTCTCCGGAGGAGGTTGAACAGTGGTGGGCCGCCGGACTGCTCCATGATCTGGACTGGGAAAAATACCCGGAAGAACATCCGAACAAAGCGGTTCATGAAATTTTACCTGAACATCACTATCCGGATCCGGTTATTCAGGCTGTCGAGGCTCACGCCCCTGAGCGCACCGGTAAGGAGCCGGAAACCGATATCGAGCGCTATCTGTTTGCCTGCGACGAGCTATCGGGGTTTATGCATGCGGTATCGCTGGTTCGGCCCAACGGCTTTTCCGACATGAAGGTAAAGTCGGTGAAAAAGAAGCTGAAGGACCAGAGCTTTGCTGCCAATGTGCCCAGAGACGATATCCGGAAGGGGGCTGAACTGATCGACAGCGAACTGAATGACCATATCGCTTTCCTTATCGAGGTTTTCAGGGATTTTGATTGAAATCAGTTTCGGAGATGTAACCAATAGAGCGGATAAACGTACATCGGTTTACAGCATTCAACAGAGACAAATATTCCGGATATGCCCCGAAAAAGTAAATGCGTGATACCCTGGACGGCTGCAGGATGGCTGGCCGTCCTGTTGCTGGTAGTTTCCACTCCTGCGTTTTCCTATATCGATTCCCCGAAAACCGCCTGCCCACACGGTGAGAAGGGACCGGAAGAGTCCTGTATCAAGGCCGACAAACCCTATATGACCAAGGAATTTACGCTTGATGGCACCGGTATTCTGAAGCTGTTTACCCTTGCAGGCAATATCCAGGTGATCAGTGTGCCCGACAGCAGAAAGGTGACCGTGGAGCTGTATGTAGATCGCGGGTATGCAATTTGGTCGAATGCAAAAAATATAGACAATTACCGCATCATCATGTTGCAGAGAGGCAATGAGATCATCTCTTCGGTTGAAAAAAAGAAAAGAGATACCGGTTTTTTCAGCGATAAAATGAGTTTCTCCTACAAGGTATACACCCCAACCTCGATCTCCACACAGCTGAAAACCCTTGCGGGCAAAATCGAAGTCAACGATCTCCGGGGTGACCACCTGATTAAATCCTCCGGCGGCAAGATACAACTGACCAGCATGACCGGTCATATTCAAACCTACACTTCCGGAGGATCGATCGAGATTCAGCAGTGCAAGGGAACCGTTTTCGCCCGAACTGACGGGGGCAGTATCTATATCGACGATTCAGCCGGGGAACTGAGATTGAAATCAATGGGTGGAAATATCATCTCGGAGCGTACCAGCGGTACATTCCTGGCACAGGTTAACGGGGGAGATATCAAGGTGCAGATGATATCGGTAAACAATGGAGTTAACCTGGAAACGACCGCCGGAGATATCTACCTGGAGCTGCCCCGGTCGGGAACCTTCGATCTTATAGCTCACGGGACTTCAATCCATCTGGAACGCCGAAATTTATTCAAAGGGGAATACAGCAAACAGTATATTAACGGAACCCTCAACGGTGGGGGCAAACCCGTCAATATTGAAACTGCCTCCGGAACCATAACGATAAATCTGCCGCAGTAAGTGAGATTGGGTGTCGATACATACAGCTACCGTACTATGGGATGGATGCAAATGACCTGTTTGGTTTTGCTGCTGCTAAGTACAGATTCCGCTCGGGCTAACTACGAGCAGATTCCCGGGGATACCGTCCAACTCTCGGCATCCGATATGTCGCCGGAGGAACACACCATCTGGATCACCGACAACTGGAAATTCAGGGCCGGTGACAATCTCGATTGGGCCGATCCGGAACTGAATGATGAGGACTGGCAGCTGGTCAGTACCTATCTGGGTCCCTCGGAGCTCCCTTTTCTGGAGTGGGAGGGGATCGGCTGGTTTCGGCTGCATCTTAAAGTGGATTCCTCCCTGGTCGATTATCCGCTGGCACTGCTGTTGGAACAGCACAACGGAGCCTCAGAAATATATCTGGACGGTGAACTGCTGTATCGCCTTGGAGAGGTCTCGATTTTCGAGGATGATTTCGTCCCGCACCACGATGCACAGCCCCGACCCATCACGTTTCGCCATACCGGAGAGCATCTGCTGGCGGTACGCTATTCCAATCATGAAGCTGCCCGTTTCAACAATCTTGGATTCACAGCCGGATTTCGATTTATCTTCGGCGACCTGAACTACCATATACACAACCGTATAGAACAGCTCGAGTCAGTACCGATGAAGCAGATGTTCTATCTGGGTGGACTACTGGCTTTTACAGTGATCCATTTTTTGCTGTTTGTATTTTATCCCAGTGAAAAGAGAAATCTCTATTTTGCCCTCTTTACCGGCTTTCTGGCACTGTTGACCTATACCCACCTGGAGACATTCTTTTCGGAATCACCGCTGGTGACGATCTCCTATTACCGGTTTTATCTTATTATCCTGCTGCTGACCGTCATCTATGCGCTGCGCTTCACCTACAGCTTGTTCTATGAAAAACCGCCGATCCAGTTCTGGCCTTTTCTGCTGGCAGGGCTCGGGCTGGCTGTGGCCACCTGGTTCAATGCCAGTGGATTGAGCCTTTACCGGGAGTTCTTCGTACTGCTCGTAATTGTTGAAATTCTGAGGGTGCTGGCAATATCCTTCTTTCGCCAGAAGGAGGGGGTGTGGATCATCGGCACGGGGCTAATCGGTTTCCTCGGCGGGGTGGTCTATACCGTTTTGTCGAACCTGGAACTGGTTTCCGGAGACCCGGTACTGGGCAATCTCTACGGTTCCGTCATCCTGATTTTTGCCATGTCGATCTACCTCTCCAGGGACTTTGCAAGAACCCAAAAAAGACTGGAGCACAAACTCCTGGAGGTCAAGCACCTTTCAAAGCGTTCGCTGGAACAGGAGCGTATCAACAAGGAGAAAGAGCTGGAACGCAAACTCCTGGAGGCTGAAAATGAACGAAAAACCAAGGAGCTGGAGGAAGCCCGAGCCCTTCAACTCTCCATGCTGCCTAAACAGATTCCCAAAACCGATCACTGGGATATTGCCGTCTTCATGGAGACGGCCCAGGAGGTGGGCGGGGATTATTACGATTTCAGCGTCTCCAAGGATGGTACCCTCACGGTGGCGCTGGGGGATGCTACCGGCCACGGGATGAAGGCGGGCATCATGGTCGCCACTGCCAAAAGTTATTTCCACACCCTGGCCGATCAACATGACAACCTGGGGATCATCCGGCGGATGTCGTCGGGTATTCGCAATATGGACCTGCATCTGATGTATATGGGATTCACCCTGATGAAATGCAATGAAAAGTCAATCAACATTTCGATCGCCGGCATGCCACCCATCCTGCACTACCGCCAGGAAACGGGATCGGTGGAAAAAATCGTGCTGAAGGGATTGCCCCTGGGATCCAAGGTTGAGTATCCCTACGAGGAGGAGATCATTGAAGTGGAGAAGGAGGATGTGCTGGTGATGATGAGCGATGGCCTGATGGAGCTGTTCAACGAAAAACGCGAACTGCTGGGGCTCGGCCGGATCGAAAGAGTCCTTAAGGAAACCGGGGATTCCTCCGCATCGGACATTCTATCTCAATTGACAAAATTGGTGGATCAGTGGTCCGGCAGCAAGTCGCATGAAGATGATATAACGGTACTGGTTCTCAAAGCAAAACCATAATTGAATCTATCTTTATCCTTTTACGTAGCAACAGATATAAAAACAGACTGGGTATGTCTACCTTCAGAATTTTATTTTTAGTACTGCTTACTGCAATGATTTCGGTACCTGCTCTCGGCCAGAGTCAGCAGGAGGAGATGGAAGATCCGTTCAAGAATGATCCTTTTTTCTCCAAACCGCTGTCGGAAATATTCAAAAAATCTGACAAGGATACCTCCGACATCGGCAGTGAGGATGTACAATATCATGTGGGCCGGCTCAACGCCAACGGCATCGACTACGACTCCGGGTTAGGCGCAGGGCCCTACAATTCGAACCCGA
>JAWVYR010000250.1:0-4165 GCA_033722635.1 Balneolaceae bacterium
TACTTAAAGTCCTAGAAGTTGATTTTGTTTCAAAGAGAATAATATAAAACATTTGTTACGGTTCGTCACCTATTATATCCCAAGCATGCTCCTGGCGCTCCCGCTCGGAATCATTCCAGTGCGAAACCTGCTCAATCGATTCCAGGTAGAATTTCGGCAGGTTATGCTCCCTGGCACCGGCCAGAACCAGGTTTTTGTACCATCCGTAGGGTTTCAGCCTCTTATTTTTGGCGATAGCGTAATAGGTGAACGCCGATGTTGCGGTACCTCCCTCCGGTTTTACCTTGATCTTTTTCTGTTCATATCCCTTTCCCCGCTCCTCGATGCGGTCCAGGATAGGCTTTTCGGTGCGATCGATTTCATAGAGTACCCCGTATACCTCATCGGAGGCCTGGCCGGTTTCAACGATGTCGCATTTGGCCGATCCGTCCCTGAAGCTGTGTTTGTGCCACATCAGACTGTGTCCGGGTAACACGGCTTTTCCGATAAGCCGGGCAGAAGGTATGCGGTTGCGGAACCAACGGGTGTTCATATTGGAACCGTACGCAAAATATCTAAGAGAGGTCAGTGCCATCTCGACCGTTCAGATCCGTTCTACCTATCGGGTGACTCGAAACGGGTATGGAGAGAGCTTCAGTTGCCCTCGGCTACCATCGGTTTGCGGACCACCCTGACAGAGAACTGCAGATCGGAGGGTTGATCGTTTTCCAGTTTCTGAAACAGCTCCTGCGTGGCCTTTGATCCGTACCAGTCCTGGAACGATTTCAGGCTGGAAAACAGGAAGGTAACCCTCATATCGAACGTATTTCCGCTGGTATGCAGCTCCAGTTCCGACAGATTCTGCTGGGAAGTCAGCCGATCCATCAGGTTGCTGGGCAGCTGTGGCCTGGCTTGGTCCTCCTTGGAGAGGCTGGATCCCAGTACCACTTTCACATAGGCCTCCTCATATTCACTCAAAGAAGATTGCGACTGATCCTTTTGCGCCGTCACGGACAGGGGCAGGGCAAAGATCAACAATCCTACCCAGGCTGATTTAAGCATTCTTGACATGATCGTACCTCGCTGATATTTAATTACCATTGATTATCTTCTACAACAACGATAATAAAACATTTTGAATCCATCACATGTTCATGTAACAGACAAATGGAGCAGAGAGGTTCATGCGAAAGCGTTTTTTTTGAGAAACAGGTAGCGATAACTGCAAAGGAGATCTGAAATATAACCATGGCCTATTACCTGGTCAAAGCGAAACCCCGCGGGAATCTGATGGGTGAGCTTCATGAAAAGCTTGCCAGGGGTGTATTCCGTTCTCTGGATCCATATGGGAAGGAACTCACGCGCAGCTTGCTGGCTGCTAGGGTGGATCCCGAAACCGGCGATATTCTCTGGGAAGAGGAGGATTACTGTTCACCCCCGTTGGCACAGGAGCGGTCAGCCGTCCTGGATCAATATTTTGAAGATATCGAGGTAAAGAGGGTAAAACAGGGCAAAGGGTGGTCCATGATCAGCGACCTTCCGCATCTCTGGGATAAGGGAGAGGAATCCGCAGAGAAAGGGTAAAGCTATTCGAGAGAGGAATCCTTTTTTAAGATCAGTTTACGGCAGAGCGCTGCTTGTCGCTGATCTCCTCCTTGCGGTCGCAGTTCTCCACATCGTTGCAGGCGCCGAAGAAGTGCAGGGAGTGTCCCTGGATATTGAAATCGTAGATCTTCTCCATCATTGTCTGGATCTCCTGGATCCGCGGATCGCAAAATTCAATCACCGCTCCGCATTCCTTGCAGATGATATGATCGTGCTGCTGGTAGGCGTAAGCGCGTTCGTAGTAATACTGGTTTTTGCCGAACTGCTGGCGCTGCACCAATCCGCATTCCACCAGCAGGTCCAGTGTGTTATAGACCGTGGCGCGCGAAACCCTTGAACCGGTTTCCTTCATATTGAAAAAGATATCGTCAGCGTCGAAATGGCCGTCGGCACGGTAGATCTCCTCGAGCACCATGAAGCGTTCCGGGGTCTGCCGCTGGTTGTGTTCCTTCAGGTAGGAGCGGAACAATTCCTTAACCAGTTCGATTGTTTCTTCCTTAGCAGGTTGCGCCATAAGGCAGTTGTTTTTATTTCAATATAAATAAATTAACGTTATCAAACGAAACAGCTGTCCGGTATATTGAGAACAACGGTCGATTGAAGGGCTGAATTTTGGTCACTTTATGTTATATTCGGTCATGCAGCTGGAGTGGGAGAAAGAAAACTGGGCGTTAAATCATAAACGATTAGTATCGATATGCCTACGGTAGTGGCTTTTGAAACATTGACGGAGTTGTTCAAGAATCTGACCAAGAAGTATAAAGATTCCGATAAAACAGCCTTCGGCCGCAAACCCGATCCGAACGGGGAATATGAGGCGATCACCTGGGACAAGGTACGAAGAGATGTTTACAGCCTCGCCGCCTATTTGATGGATCACGGCATTGAAGCGGGCGACCGGGTGGCCATTCTGAGTGAAAATCGCTACGAATGGGCGATAGTTGACCTGGCCCTGCAGCTGATCGGAGGCGTAAATGTATCGCTCTATTCAACGCTGCCCCCCAAGCAATGCGAATATATATTGCAGGATTCAGAGGCGGAACTGTTCTTTCTCTCCACCGGTATCCAGCTGAAAAAAGCGATCAGGATTTTTGAAAACTGCGGGGAGCTGAACCAGGTAGTGGCATTCGACCAGCCGAAGATAGAGGAGCACTTGATGGAACCCTATGTAGTGCTGTTTGAAAAGGTGATGGCCGAGGGCGATCAGCTCCTGCCGAAATACAGGGAGAAGATCGAAGATCGGAGCCTCCGTATCACCTCGGAAGACCTTTGCACGCTGATCTACACCTCGGGTACCACAGGAAAGCCGAAAGGGGCGATGCTTACCCACCGAAATATCGTGAGCAACGTGAAGGCGGCGCATCAGCACATAAATATCCGGGATACCGACAGAACGTTGTCGTTTTTGCCGCTCTGCCATTCCTTTGAACGCACGGCCGGTTACTACGCGATATTGGCCGGGGGAGCGGAGATCTTTTTTGCTGAGAGTGTGGATACGGTGGCAAGAAATTTACCGGAGGTGAAACCAACCATCGTCATGAGCGTGCCGCGGCTGTTCGAAAAGATCTATACCCTGGTCACCAAAAGTGTAGAGGAAGGTACCGCACTGAAACAGGCGATCTTCAACTGGGCTATGTCGGTGGGACGTAAATATGCCGATGGTAAACGGGGACTTGTTTCCATTCAGAAAACGGTGGCCGATAAACTGGTATTCGAAAAACTGCACAAGCGCACCGGGGGAAATATTCGATTCTTCGTTTCAGGAGGAGCGGCGCTGCCCGAAGAGATAGGGAGATTTTTTATGGCGGCGGGGCTCAACATTCTGGAGGGCTATGGATTGACGGAGACCTCTCCCATTATCGCTGCCAACAAATATGGTGAAGAGCAGATGGGAACGGTCGGAATAGTGTTCTCCGGCGTAACGGTTGGCATTCAGCGCTTGGAAGACAACGAAATTGTCGCCGAGGTCAGTGGCGAGGATTATCCCACCGAGATCTCCTCGGAAGCCGGCGAGATACTGGTACGTGGGCCCAATGTGATGGAGGGCTACTGGAAAAATGAAGAAGCGACCCGGGAGATGATCGACGAGGACGGATGGTTGCATACCGGTGATGTGGGCCGTTTTGTAAACGGCAACCTCAAGATTACCGATCGCATCAAGCATATGATTGTGAATGCCGGCGGTAAAAATATCTATCCGGGTCCGATCGAGGATATGTTCAAGACCAACAAGTGGATCGACCAACTGGTGGTGATCGGCGAGCGGCAGCCCTTTATGGCAGCGCTGGTGGTGCCCGACTACGATGAACTTGAAAAATTTGCCTCCGAACAGGATTTGAAGTATGACTCCCGCGAAGAGCTTATTCAACGGGATGAGGTCCAGCAGTTGTACCGCAAGCAGATACGAAACTATTCAACCGATCTTGCCTCGCACGAGAAGATCAGGGATTTCCGGCTGGTGCCGGAGGAGTTCTCGGTGGAAACCGGGGAGTTGACTCCCACGCTGAAGGTAAAACGTCGAATTGTGGAGGACAAATACAGCCACCTGATCGATGATATGTTTCAAAATGTGGCTGTATGA
>JAWVYR010000251.1:0-4165 GCA_033722635.1 Balneolaceae bacterium
ATCCGATCCTCGCATCGACTTGATAAATGCCGAGGCATAGTGATAGTGTTCATCACCGGTTCCCTGGTATCGCACATTTCGTTTCTGGATGCATTCCTTCGCCACCTCCAGGTCGATGTGAATCACTCCTTCGCTGTCCGGTTCGCTGGAGAGCACCGCCACTTCAAGTGCATTCAGGGCATTGCGAATATCTCCACCGGCGTATTCCGCGAGATGTTCCCGTGCTTCGGCGGATACCTTGACCTGCTTGTCGCCCAAACCGCGCTCCTCGTTCTCGAGGGCCCGGTCGATCATCGTTTTCACATGGTCGACCGTAAGGTCATACAGTTCAAAAAGCTGGGATCTGGAGAGCAGTGGACCGACCAGCGAGTAAAATGGATTTTCCGTCGTCGCCCCGATCAGCGTAATGATACCCGACTCGAGGTGTGGCAGCAACGCATCCTGCTGTGCCTTGTTCCACCGGTGAATCTCATCGACGAAAAGAATCGTCTTCTGGTTGTTCACCTGCCGCTGCTTTTCGGCCCGGGCCACCACCTCTTTTAGATTCTTGATACCATCCAGCACCGCATTCAACACTTCAAACCGGGCGTTGATTTCCCTGGATATTACGTGTGCCAGGGTGGTCTTCCCGCAGCTGGGAGGGCCGTAGAACACCATCGATCCGATCACCCCGCTTTCGATCATCCGGCGCAGCAGCTTTCCCTCGCCCACGATATGATCCTGGCCTACAAACTCCTCGAGCGAGCGGGGCCGCATCCGGGTAGCCAACGGCTCGTGGGGATCGACTCCCTCAGCTAAATCATCAATGCCAGAGGAATAACCGGTTTTATCCTCTTCAAACAGATCCATCTCAATTTTGAATTATGATTTTTAAATTTTGAATCGCTTTTTGGGCCGGGAAGATCCATTCAAAATTAAGCAATTAAAATTTAACATATTCAGAGTGGCAGATTATCATGTTTTTTCTTCGGAACCGAATCCACTTTGTTTTCACATACCTCAAACGCCCGGATCAGTTTTTCTCGGGTTTCGCCGGGAAGCAGCACATTGTCGATATAGCCCCGCGCGGCTGCCTTGTAGGGATGGGCAAACTCCTTCTTATAATAGTCGATCAGTTCCTGTTCCTTGGCCTCGGGATCGTCGGCCTCCTCAATCTCCTTGCGGAAAATGATCTCCACGGCTCCTTTGGGCCCCATCACCGCGATCTCTGCCGTGGGCCAGGCGATATTGTAATCGGCCCGGATATGCTTGGAGTTCATCACATCATAGGCCCCTCCGTAGGCCTTTCGGGTGATAACTGTCATCTTGGGCACGGTCGCCTCGCACAAGGCATAAAGCAGCTTGGCCCCGTGTTTGATGATACCGCCCCATTCCTGGTCGGTGCCCGGCAAAAAGCCGGGAACATCCACAAACACCAGCAGCGGAATGTTGAAAGCGTCGCAAAAACGGACAAACCGGGCGCCTTTTATGGAGGCATCGATATCGAGCACACCGGCCAGTGAGAGGGGTTGGTTGGCAACAATACCGATACTCCTCCCGTCGAGACGGCCGAATCCCACCACGATATTATCCGCGTAATGTTCGTGCACCTCCAGAAAGCTGTCGCGGTCGATGATTCCCCCGATCGCATCCTTGATGTCGTAGGGTTTGTTGGGATTCTCCGGTACCAGGTCGTTCAGTTTTTCCACTTTTGCCGGATCGGGAGCTTTGGACTCCTGCACCGGCGTTTTTTCCTCACAATTCTGTGGAATGTAGGTTAGCAGCTTGCGCATCTTTCTCAGGCAGAGCGCATCGTTCTCCTCGGCAAAGTGGGCTACCCCTGACTTGGTGCTGTGAGCCATAGCGCCGCCCAGCTCCTCGGAGCTGACCTCCTCGTGCGTCACCGTCTTCACCACATTCGGTCCGGTGACAAACATATAACTGGTATTTTTGACCATGAAGACAAAATCGGTGAGAGCCGGGCTGTACACCGCACCTCCCGCACATGGTCCCATCACCGCCGAAAGCTGAGGCACCAGTCCCGATGCCATGCTGTTTCGCCAGAACACCTCGGCATATCCGCCCAGCGATGAGACCCCCTCCTGTATGCGTGCGCCGCCCGAATCATTCAGTCCGATAACCGGCACGCCGTTTTTCATCGCCAGATCCATAATCTTGCAGATCTTCTCGGCATGGGTTTCGGAAAGGGATCCTCCGATCACCGTGAAATCCTGACTGAACAGGTAGACCGGTCGGCCCTCTATCTTTCCGAAGCCGGTAACCACGCCGTCACCCAGAATTTTCTTTTCATCCAGGCCGAACTGGCTGCTGCGGTGGGTCACAAAAGGGTCTATCTCCTCAAAGCTGTTTTCATCTACGAGCAGGTCGATACGCTCCCGGGCGGTCAGCTTCCCTTTGTCATGCTGTTTCTGAATTCGCTTTTCACCGCCACCCTTTTTTGCTTTTTCCCTTTTCTCCTTTAGCTGATCAACCTTTTTGTCCGATGACATTCAATTCCTTCTGATTATGTTTCCGTTTTTTTCAAAAAATAGGTTTGTAGCAGATCGGTAAAATCCACGGCGTCTTCTGAATACATATCCACCAGGTTCCGCTTGAACACCTCCTGTTCTATAAAACGGCTGGCACTTCTCCAGTTATCCTTTTCGGCAAGCTCTTCCATAGCTTCATCGAACGCCCGTTCCGAACCGCGGAATATTGTATCGACAAAACGCTCCTTTTCCCCTTCAAACAGATCCAATATCTCTTCCAGCTGTACCCTGTTGCCGCTTTTTTGGCGCTCCTGAGCCGGCTCAGCCGCCGGGGTTTCCGTATCGGCCGAAAGGCCGAACGGTTGCTGCTGCCCCTCATCCTCGTCGGGCAAAAACCGTTTCCACATCGGCGTCTCAGATTCATCCCCTTCTTCGGTCACCTGTTCTCTCGCCGGACGGCCCTCATCAGGGACCGGCTGCTCTTCAGAAGGTCCAGAAGATTCGCCGGGTCCTGCCTGGTTTTCGATACCCTGTCCAAAAATATCATTTAACGAATAGCTTTCCGTGATCTGCTCCCTCTTCTTTTCCTCATCCGATTTGAAAAGCTTGTTGATCGACTCATCCTCTTCATCCACTTCAAATATTCTGCCCTTTTTCTTGCGGGTTTCGTGGAAATGAGTCAAAATCGGGTTTTCCGCAAATTCAGGTTCCTCCTCCGGCTCCTCCTCGACCTCTTCTGAATCCGGCTCCTCTTCCGGTTCCGTCGGTTCCTGATCCTCCAAATCCTCAGGTTCCAACTGGTCTGGCTCCTGCTGCTCATCGGCGGGTTCGGTTCCGAATACCGCTTCCACCTTTTCACGGGTGTCGGCCTCTTCATCTGCTTCGGGGCGTTCTTCTTCGCCGGCCGGGGCATCAGATTCCAACTCTTCCTCCTCCGGTTCCTCTTCGTCAACCGCAGCTTCACCCTCCTGCACCGGTTCATCCTCTTTTTCTATCTTTTCATCCTCCTCTTCCTCCGTCCCGGCGGCGATGTCCGTTTCCTTCTCGATCTGTTTGGATTTCTCCAGCTCCTCCAGTGCAATATTCTTCTGCTTCTCCAGCTCGAGCTGCTCCTTCTCCGCCTGGTCGAACCCTTCGGTATCAAGCAATTTAGGGGAAGATAGCTCCTCTATGAACCGGATCTTGCTGATCTCCCCCTCCATCGACCTGAAATGACGGGCAAACCGGGTCATATTGTGATCCTCGAAAAACAGCCCCAAAATATCAGTATCAATCGTGTCATCCAGCAGGTTAAACAGCGGCTCCAGTACCTGTGACCAGTTCAGGGGGGAATAGTGCTCGGTCGTTTTTTCATCGGTCCGGGCGATCACTTCGCGGCACTGCTCCTTGGACAAACGATCCAGTTCCTTGCGCTCCATATAGCGCGGCAGCAGGGTGGCAAAGTGCCGATAGATCACGATACGGTCGAGCCGCTCGAGCAGTTCATCATAGGAAAGCTCCTCCCGTTCCTCAAAAAGCACCTCCGGTATCTTATGCCGAGGCCTGATCAGCATCTCCATCGCCTCCTCCAGCGCCCCCCGGACCACCTCCCCGGCATCACCGGCAGGCATCCTGACCTCCGACTGGATCGCATTCACAAAAAGTTGCCAGGCTTTTTTCACGGCCGGTGCCTCCATATTGGCCCACCGCACTTCGGG
>JAWVYR010000252.1:0-4153 GCA_033722635.1 Balneolaceae bacterium
AATCTGTCAATACCCCTCCTCGTCTTCAAATTCATAGGCAATCACATTGATGATTTTCTCCGCCAGCTCCTCGTCGATGTTGCTGTCGGTGCGCCGGACCAATTCTTCCTTGTCCAGCTCCAGGACCGCCCGTGCGGTGTCACAACCGATCTCATGCAGCTGTTCAATCACTTCCGGACCAAAATCGATTTCGAACTCCTTGATATCGATATCATCCTCTTCCTCGACCTCTCGGTACACATCGATCTCACATTCGGTGAGTTTTGAAGCAAGCCGTATGTTGACCCCACCCTTTCCGATCGCCTTGGATACCTCGTCGGCCGGAACCAGCACCTCGGCATAGGTTTTATCCTCATTGAGGTCCACCCGAAGTACCTTGGCCGGCTGCAGGGCCCGTTTGATAAATTCGTGCTTGTCATCGGTGTAGTTGATCACATCGATGTTCTCATTTTGAAGCTCCCGCACGATCGCGTGAATGCGGATGCCTTTCATACCCACGCAGGCGCCGACCGGATCCACCCGTTCGTCGTGCGACATCACCGCCACCTTGGAACGGTCGCCCGGCTCGCGGGCGATTTTTACCAGATCGATGATGCCGTCGTATACTTCGGGAATCTCATTTTCAAACAGCCGCTCGAGAAACAGCGGCGAAGTCCGGGAGATAATCACCGAGGGATTGCCGTTATAGCGCTTGACCTCCTTGACCACTGCACGGATCGTGTCCCCCTTGTGATACCGGTCTTTGTAGATCTGTTCGCTCTTGGGCATCACCAGCTCCACGCCGTTGTGATTCACCAGGATATCCCGGCTGCGCACCTGGTACACGTCGCCGAGCACAATCTCTCCGACCCGGTCGGAGTATTCCTCAAAAATGTTATCCTTTTCGATCTCGCGGATCCGCTGGGCGAGCTGTTGCCGCGCCATCATCACGGCCCGCCGGCCGAAATCCTGGATCGAAAGCTCCTGTGCATATTCATCATAGAGTTCCAGGTCGGGATCATGTTTGCGGGCCTCCTCCAGGCTGATCTCGGTGACTTCATCGGTCAGCTCCTCTTCTGGAACCACCTCCCTGATGTGAAGAATTTGAATATCACCGCGATCGGCGTTGATGATCACCTCAAACGCATCGTCGTCTTCATATTTTTTTCGGATCATGGTCCGAAAGACATCCTCCAGGATCGACAACAGCAGATCCTTGTCGATATCTTTGTCCTTGGCGATCTCCGCAAAAGACTGAACTATCTGTTTTGAAATATCGGTTTCCATGTGCTGTCTGATTTTACAGTGTGAATAATATCAGTTAGAACTATAACGCCGGGATGATTTTGGTTTCAACAATCTGATCGAAGGCGATGGAGGTGGTTTCATCCTCGTCGGTTTTTAACACCACCTTTTTCTCATCCACTTTCTGCAAGGTGCCTTCAAGCTTCTCGTAGTTTCCGTTGATTTTGAATTTGACACGAGCTTTGCGCCCGGTGTTCTTCGGGTACTGTCTCCTGTCGGTCAAGGGGCGACTCAGTCCCGGTGAAGAAACGTTCAGCCGATACCGGCCGTTGAACAGCTCGTGGGCATCCATCAGGAATCCCAGCTCCTGGCTTATATCGGCGCACTGATCCATGTTGATGCCCTCCTTCTCGGCATCCACATAGATCCATACGACCGGTTCGCGGCTGCCTTTAACCTCGACATCCACTAAAAAGAAATCGGTTCCCTGGAGAACCGATTTTGCCAAATCCTTAATCGTCTGTTCGTTCTTTTTTTGCACCATTTTTCAGTTGTTCAGTACAAAAAAAAGTGAGAACCTCTCGGCGCTCACTTAATCCTGATCAAGATAGCCCAAATCCGCCTAAAAAACAACTTTTCGGGGCAATTTTGCCCGCTCTCAGGCGGACTCATCCGTGATCAACTTGACCAACCTTTTTGTAACGAACAAAACCCTTTTAAATTTTTTAAAAAATGATGTATTGTTCTCTTCGTATGTTTGCAGCCGAGTATACCGCCAAATCAACCGCCAAAAAACCGAGATGATGCGTATCACGATTTCTGTTTCCTCTTTCATTGTACTCCTCGCCCTCACACTCACCGCTCCTTTCTCACTCGCCCAGCAGATCGACATTCCCGCCACCACGGAGGATGAGCGGGCGGCATCGATCGAGCAACGCCACCAGATGCGGAGCAACTCGATCTTCCTCGACTATCCCGTTCGAAACGTGGGGCCGGTGGTGATGAGCGGTCGCATCACCGATATCGCCGTCGATCCCGACCGTCCCAGTAATTTTTTCGTCGCCTATGCTTCCGGAGGGGTCTTTAAAACCACCAACAGCGGCAACTCGATGGAACCAATATTCGACCACCAGGGGGCCCTGACGATCGGGGATATCGCCCTCTCCCGGGCCGACAAGAATATATTGTGGGTGGGCACCGGAGAAAACAACAGCAGCCGTTCGAGTTACGCCGGCACCGGCATCTACCGCAGTGACGACGGCGGCAAGACGTGGAATCATGTGGGATTGACGGGATCGCAGCATATCGGCCGCATCATCACCCACCCGACCAATCCCGATATCGCCTGGGTGGCCAGCCTCGGTCCACTCTACTCCATGAACGACGTTCGCGGCATCTACAAGACTACCGACCGTGGCAAAACATGGACCCGCACACTGGTTCCGGCCGACAGCACCGGGGTGATCGACCTGGTGATCCATCCCGACAATCCCAACAAGCTGTGGGCCTCCACCTGGCAGCGCTTCCGGCAGGCCTGGAATTTCAAGGAGGCCGGAGAGGGATCGGGCATCTATATGAGCAACGACGGCGGGGTGAGCTGGCAGAAATCGATGAAGGGTTTCCCCGGCGGCAAAGATGTTGGGCGCATCGGTTTGGATGTGAGCCGTTCCAATCCCAATATCCTCTATGCCGTGCTGGACAACCAGACCATAACCAAAACCGAAGTGGAGGAAGACGAGGATCAGCTTCAGCAGGCCGACTTTGTGGAGATGACCGTCGAAGAGTTCCTGGAATTGAGCAACGAGAAACTGAACAATTTTCTGCGGCGAAACAATTTTCCGGAGAAGTACAATGCCCAGCGCATCAAAAATGAAGTACAGGAAGGGATCTATGAACCAAAAGCCCTGGCGGAGTACCTCGGCGACGCCAACGAGGCGCTGTTCGAAACCGAAGTGACCGGTGCCCAGGTGTACAGATCGGCAAATGGAGGAAAAAGCTGGAAAAAAGTGAACAGCTACAACCTCGAGGGCGTGTATTATACCTACGGATATTATTTCGGCGAGGTGCGGGTCTCTCCCACTAACCCCGATGAAGTGTATATCATGGGAGTACCGATACTCAAGTCGACCGACGGGGGCAAAACCTGGAAGGAGATCGCCGATGAGCAGCCGGTGCATGTGGATCACCACGCCCTGTGGATCGATCCCGCCGATGACGACCACCTGCTGCTGGGCAACGACGGCGGGCTCTATGAGAGCCACGACGGGGGGATCAATTTTATCCATCACAACGTGGTGCCGGTCGGGCAGTTCTACACGGTGGCGGTGGATATGGAGAAGCCCTACAACATCTACGGCGGACTGCAGGATAACGGGGTATTTACCGGCTCCTCGCGCGACGATCCTTACGACAGCCGCCACTGGGAGCGGATCTTCGGAGGCGACGGGATGCATGTGGCCGTTCACCCGGAAAACAGCGATATCATCTATACCGGGTTCCAGTTCGGCAATTATTTCCGGATCGACCAGGGTGAGAACGAGACTAAACGGATCACCCCGAAACATGATATCGGTGATGCGCGGTATCGGTACAACTGGAACACTCCGGTCAATATGAGCCACCACAACCCGCAGATTATCTACTTCGGATCGCAGAAACTGCTCCGCAGCCTCGACGAGGGTAAATCCTGGACCGAGATCAGCCCCGACCTGACCCACAACCTGCCGAGCGGCAATGTGCCCTACTCCACGCTGACCACCATCGGAGAGTCGCCCCTGAAATTCAACGTGATATGGGCGGGCACCGACGACGGCAATGTACAGGTGACCCGCGACGGCGGGGCCAGCTGGAGCCTGGTGTCGGATGATCTGCCGCAGCGGCGCTGGATCAGCGAGGTGCATCCCTCCCACCACGATCCGGCGACCGCCTA
>JAWVYR010000253.1:0-4152 GCA_033722635.1 Balneolaceae bacterium
ATCGTTTTGGATCCCGACCCAAGACTCACCTCATAACCGACGCGGTAAATACGATCAGCGTTTGGATGAAAGCGGTCGTAGCTCAGCTCATGTTGCACATAGAGCAGAATGAGCAAGCAGCTCGCCAGCCCAAGGGCTAATCCCAGAAGATTGATCAGGGAGTACCCTTTCTTTCGGCTCAGATTTCGATAGGCTGTTTTAAAGAAGTTTCCCAGCATGAGGCCCAGGTAGTTAGATTTTCATACGGGCAAGCAGATTGCTGCCGCCAACAGCATTAATAGATCAACAACCGTACCAAAATTTTTACATTGGTTTAGTATCGATCTAGGAGGAGAGATTTCTTTTCAATGTTCGCTGCTATACACCTACTGTGCATATTCGAACAATAACGCTACCGATCCTCTTTTCGGTAGACAAATTTCAGCCCCGACCAATCCTCATCCACAGCGCAAACTTTGATATCCACCAGCCCGATTTCCAACCCCAACGAGCGTACGTTATTGCCGTTGATATCGGTGTCTCTGTTTGAAGACCCCTTGATCCAGGAGACCCAGAGCATCCCTTCTTTATCCAATTTTGGCTTCAAGCCCGGAAACTCACGGTGCAGCCGCTCCCCATTTTCAACAAAAAGGTGAATGAAATCCACCGGCTGATCGTATCCTTCCCGAACTACCATGACCCCTTCGGGAAGCGGTCCGAGCAGTTCAAAGTAATCATCCGGCTCATTAACCGGCAGCAGGGTCATACCCGGTTTGATTCCCAGTTTTTTCAGCAATGGCGTACCGGAATAACCTGACGGCATGATCTCCCAATTAAGTCTGCGTTAATACGAACGACAAAGATATACGAAATAAAAAGAGGCCCAGCAATTTATCCAGATGCAGCTACTAGGGTATTGTATATGTACATCTGAATGAAACTGCCAGGCCGTTATATTGACACCAAAGAACTACGTATTCTTACTAATTGAATATTTGACTGCCAGCGAAACTATATACTTGCAGAACTAAATCGTCAAAAGTTAGAAATCTTTACCTTTTTCTCGCATTGGTATTTTAACAGCTCTGTTGAAAACCAATTTTCCGGTACTGCTTAACTCTTTATTAGGTTCATTAGATCCTTTTTCGGTTAATTCAGTTACTTTAAAAAATGTAAAACCAGTCCTTTCGAACTTCATCCATCTTTAATACTTCTCCCTGTCTTCTCTCTGACATAGATCGCATCGAAACCTTCACTCCAGCTGTTTCCCCCGTCGGTGGAGATCTGGATATGCTGGCGGACGCTGTCGGCCGAGATCGGCTTTAATGTTGTTCGGTCGAGTACCATCCGCCCGTTCCTCATATATTCGCCTATGAATCGAATACCGCCGTCAGGGTACCGGGCGACCTGCTGTTTTTCCTTGGTTCCACCGGGGCGAAATGGATTCGGGGTGACCCACACCTGCTTCCATATTTTCTTCATCGGGTCTACATAAAAAAGGCTTTTTCCCTCTCCACCCCTTGCATCCCTCCAGTGTTCAATGATCGCACACCCTTCCAACACCTTTTGGATCCGGTTGGTACCCACCTGGCGCTCTCCCTGGTAGACGATCCATCGGCCCTCCCAGAAGTCGAGTGCTTTGTATATATCCATCTCCCTACAGGATTCGGAGCCTGACTGGGCAACAAGGATGCCGTTTGCCATCAGGGTCAGGATCGACAGGAGCAACGCGATTTTATTCATGGTCTGGCAGTTTGGAGCAAGGAAACATTTATCAATTCGGTGTGGTTGCCTTTACCTTTATCACTGGGCCGGAGCATGGCAAGAACCGAATATAATTTCAAACAAAATGGTTCAGGTTTCAATTGTCGTGATCCCTATTCATCCCGCAGACTGTCAATCGGATTCATCAGTGATACTCTCAGCGACTGTCCACTAACCGTTACCCAGGCGATCAACAGGGCGATTCCGGCCGAAAGAACGAATACCCAGGGGCCGATATCCACCTGGTAAGCAAAATTGTTAAGCCAGCGCTCCATGACCAAATAGGATACCGGTAGGGCGATCAGGATGGAGATCAGTACGGGCTTGGTAAAATGAGTATTCAGGTACAATAGAATATTGGACGCCGTGGCCCCGAGAATCTTCCTGATCCCCACCTCCTTCTTGCGCTGCTCACACATGTAGGCGGAGAGCCCGTACAAACCGAGACTGGAGATGATCACAGCTAACAGAGCAAACAGTGTAGCGGCACGGGAAAGAACATTTTCCTTCTCCATCAATTTCGCATAGCTGTCATCGAGGAAATAATATTCGATAGGCTCATCCGGTGTAAAGGAACTCCACTGCTGGCGTATCTCCTGAAGCAGTGCCGAAGGTGTTGGCGTATTAAATTTGACTGCGAGTCGGGATCCCTCTTCATCGTATAGGATCGCTGCCGGCTCGATCTGCTGACGCATGCTTTCAAAATTGAAATCGCTGACCACCCCGATCACTCTGAGATTATCATTGAGGGTAGCCCCGACCGGGTTTTCGAGTTCCAGTGCAGCCGCCGCCGATTCGTTCAGGATTACAGCGGCAGTGTCGCTGGCGAGCTCGGGATTGAAATCCCGCCCTTGCATCAGGCGAAATCCCATGGTCTCCAGGTAATCGGCATCCCCGAAAAAGGATTGTACAGGCAGGCCGTCGTTCATAACCGGAGTTTTCAGGGTGTTCACCATCACACGGCTGCTGGTGGGTATGCGATTGCTGTAGGCAGCATGCTCGATTCCGGACTTCTCTAACAGCTGCTGCTTGAAGGTATCCTGCTGATTTCCCAACCGACCGGCGTTCCGGATGATCACCACATTTTCTGTATTGATACCCCGGTCGGTAGTCTGCATGTAATGCAGCTGGCGGTACACTATACCGGTACCAGCCAGCAGGCAAACAGCGATGGTAAATTGAATCACAACCAGGCTGCTGCGGAACAAGCTCTTGTTGATAGATGATATATACCCTTTCAGTACCCTGACGGGCTGGAAAGCAGACAGATAAAATGCGGGATAAATCCCTGCCGCAAGACCGATAAATATCGTTATACCCGTGATCGCCAGTAATTGCGAAAAATCCTGATAGAGACGGTCCATCAGTTCCACACCGGTGTAGCTTTCAAAGATGGTCAGGAAAAACTCGGAAAGACCGATCGCTATCGCAAGAGCCAATAGGCTTGTCAGAACCGATTCTGACAAAAATTGGAGAATTAGTCTGCCCCTGCTGCTTCCGAGCGTCTTTCTGATTCCCACCTCTCTGGCCCGAATGGTCGACCGCGCCGTCGTGAGATTGATGAAGTTTACGGCCGCCAGAATTATGATAAAAAGGGCGATGACCGAGAAAATACGAATGTTGTTGATATTGCCCCCCGCGGTCAGCTCAAACCGTAGATCGGATTTGAGATAGATCTCAGTCAGCGGCATCACGTTGAACCGATAGGCTGCATCGGTAGCAGCCCACTCCTCGTATGGCTGATTGATATTGAGAGTGGGATAGATGACGTTTTCCACAAACTGTTTCAGACGATCCTTAAAATCCGCCTCGGTGATCCCTTCCCTGAGCAGTACATAGTTATAGTAATATGCTGATGTCCAATGGCTTTTTGATTCAACGGTTGGAACAAGGCGAAACCAAAAATCGGCCTTGATATGCGATGGATTGTCCGTTTCTTTTACCACCCCCGAAACGGTGTACTCCTGGGGCTGCTCACCCTCGATGCGAATCGTTTTGCCAACGGCAGAGGAACCGCTGAAGTATTTGCTGGCAATACGCTGTGAGATTACGACGCTGTTCGGCTGCCGGAGAGCTGCCTCCCGACTGCCTTCGATGAACGGATAGGAAAAGAGCTCAAAAAAGGTTGTATCGGCAAAGAACACCCGCTGTTCCTCAAAACGACGGTTGTCGACCTTCACAGTCAAAGATCCAACCTGGTTCAGGAAAGTTGCCTTTTCCACCTCGGGAAAATCACGGGCGAATTCACTGAATTGCGGGGGACCCGGCGCCATATCCCCGATATTCATGAATCCCACCCCGACCCGGTAGATGCGGTCGGCGTGTTCGAAATGGCGGTCGTAACTCCACTCCTGATACACCCAGAGACCGATTACGATCGCACTGGCCAGCCCGATGCCGAACCCGAAA
>JAWVYR010000254.1:0-4134 GCA_033722635.1 Balneolaceae bacterium
AGCGGCGCTTGTCACGTACGCAGCATACCACCTGATGCCCGTCATCAATCAGAACAGGGAGCAATCTCTTAGCAATATAACCTGTTGCGCCCGTTAGAAGTATTCTCATTACTTAAACTTAATTTAAATATTAAGACTGGATAAACCTCCATCGACGTGCATCACCTGCCCGGTAATCCATCCGGATCTCCCGCTGAGCAGAAACTCCGCCATATTCGCAATATCCCGGGCTGTACCGATCCGTTTAAGCGGGTGGCGGTCGGCGTTGGCTTCCCGTTTCTTGTCACTGTTCAGCAGCGAGGAGGCCATGGGCGTGTCGGTGAGGGAAGGGGCGATGCAGTTGACCCGAATCTCCGGAGCGAACTCAGCAGCCAGGGCACGTGCAAGTCCCTCCACAGCCCCCTTGGAGGAAGCCACCTGGGAGTGATAATTCAATCCCTGCTGTACAGCCACGGTTGAGAACAATATGATCGAAGGCTGCTCCGCTTTTTTAAGATTCGGCAGCACCTCCTGGATCACTTTTACGGCTCCAACCACCTGCAGTTTGTAATCCTCGTTGAACGATTCCGGTGTGATGCTTTTAAACGGCTTCAGATTAATATTGCCCGCGCAGTAAACGACGCCGTCCAGCGATTCAGGTAGATATTGAAAATCGATCTCCTCCAGCACATTGCAATGGTGATACTGGATTCCGGATCGGTTCTCCTCGGATTTTTCAGTTTCATTATAGGTCGCGTACACCTCGTGCCCAGCCTCAGCAAGTTGTTCCGACAGCTGTCTGCCGATGCCCGATGAGCCTCCCACGATAAGATATGTAGCCATAGTTATAGTATTGTTAATTCAGAAGTAAAACCGGGATAGCTCAATCGATCAGAGGCGCTCCCGATCCGCGTGGGTAGCAACCGACATACCCGGATGAATCGTTCCTGATACTGAGCGGTATTCATGATTCAGATATAGGTCCCGCAGTGTTTGAAGAATATCAGGATGTAGAAATAAATGATTTTGCTTTTATCAGTAATGAAGAATATTGTTTTAGATCGAGAATCGGATAACAAACCACAGGAACCACGATGATGAAAAATATCTTAGCAGCTCTATGCCTTTTATTGGTAACGGCCGAATATCTGCCGGCTCAATCGATCTCAGCTCATAAGGAACTGGCTGTCGAGAAAGCGGATGCGCTGACACCACAGATCAATTCATGCTCAACAAAATTGTGGGAAATCAGCGAAACTGCCTTGAAAGAGGATGATTCGGCGCAGTACCTCGAAGGAATTCTGAAGGATCACGGTTTTACCGTCGAGAGCAGTGTGGCCGGCTTGCCCACCGCCTTTGTAGCCACGTACGGCAGCGGAAAGCCGGTGATCGGTATTCTCGCTGAATACGATGCGCTTCCCGGTGTGGGCAACGCCCCGGTGCCCCGGCGGCAACCCCGCGAGGACGGGAAGAAAACGGGGCAGGGATGCGGGCATAATCTTTTTGGATCCGCTTCGGTCTATGGTGGCATCGCTGCCAAGCAGGTGATGGAACAAAAGGGGTTGAAGGGAACCATTAAAGTGTATGGTACACCCGCCGAAGAGACGGTGGTCGGCAAAGTGTACATGGCCAAGGCGGGCCTGTTTGACGATCTCGATGCAGCTATCCATTGGCATCCCTCAACGTCAACGAAAACCTCCTTTGATGCCAGCCTGGCGATGAACAATTTTGAGGTGGAGTTCTTCGGGCAGGCAGCTCACGGGGCGGCCGACCCCTGGAACGGAAGAAGTGCGCTGGATGCCGTGGAGCTGATGAACTACGCCGTCAACCAGATGCGCGAGCATGTGCGTCCGACGGCACGGATCCATTATGTGATTCCCAACGGTGGCGAGGCTCCCAACGTGGTCCCGGAGTACGCCAAGGTGTGGTATTACGTACGCGATATCAATCGCGAACGGGTGGAAAGCAACTACCAGCGGGTGTTGAAGATCGCCGAAGCGGCGGCCCTGGCCACAGAAACCGAACACAAGGTGTTTTTGATCACGGGAGTGCATGAAGTGCTCTTCAACCGTACGCTTGCCGAGGCGATGCACAGAAATCTGAAAAAAGTGGGACCGCCTAATTTCACCGGGGAGGAGCAGGAATTTGCCCGGGAATTGCAGAAGAATCTCGGAAAGAAACCGAAGGGATTCAGCACCGATATCGAACCGCTGCCCGACAGCCTTTCGCCTCCCTCGCGGGGATCTACCGATGTGGCGGAGGTCAGCTATATTGTTCCCACGGTCGGCTTTCGGGTGGCATCGGCGCCCCAGGACGTGCCGTGGCACAGCTGGGCGACCACGGCCAGCCACAACACCAGCGGTGGGAAGAAGAGTGCGGTGATCGCCGCCAAGGTGATCGGCATGTCGGCGATTGAATTGTTGCTGGATCAGAAGCTGCTGGATCAGGCCTGGAAGGAGTTCAGAAAGCAACGAGGCGGCGAACCCTATGAATCGCCGATTCCCGAGGATCAGGCCCCGCCGCTGCCGGACAAGAGCAGTGACTAGGTATGAGGATCCCTGGAGAGAGTATCGATCAGCTTACCAGTTTTTTGACATGGTCCGAAAGTCGAAGTGACAAAGCCACCAGGGTAAGGGTCGGATTGGGAGCCCCGGAGGTGGTGTAGCAGGCCGATCCGGCGACAAACAGGTTGGCGATACCGTGAACCTTGCAGTCGGCGTCAACTACACCCTGTTTCGGATCCTCATGCATGCGCGTGGTGCCCATGTGATGCCATCCGCCGTTGGTGCCCTCAGGCCAGCTGTTGAAGTTTTCTTCCCTCAGAAATTCTCTCAATTTAATCCGTCCGATGCCGGCCTTTCCCATCTGGTGTCCGATCAGCTGGTGAATCTTTTGAACGCTTCTCCAGTCGAGTTCTGTCAGCTCCCAGTGCAGGTTCGGCCGGGGAACGCCAAGTTCATCCTTTTCCGGCCTGAGGGTGACCCTTGAATTGGGATTGGGTGCCTGTTCGATCCGGGTGTTGAGTTGGTAAGCCCGGGATACCGCTCCGACGTTATCCTCTTTCGCTTTTTCAGCTGCATCATCCCAAACCGAAAATATCTTTTTGAGTGATTCCCGTGGATCCTCATCCTGCCAGACTTGCATGCGGGGTGTAGCATGACGGGAAAAACTGAGTGGTCTGAGCGAAGCGGTGCCGTTAAGAATTCCATACTCTCTTTGCTTCTCTTCACTAATAGCCAGTTCCGCGCTCGCTTTTGTGACACCAAATTTCCACGAATAGAGATCGGTTGGGAAAGGCTTGAACAACCACAACTCCGAGGAAGCGATTTCCAAGTGCTCCATGAAATACCGTCCGACCAAATCATGGTCGTTGCCGAGTCCTTCAGGGGCCTGGGAGTTGGAAGCCAGGAGCATCCGCGCATTTTGGATGGCCCCGCAGGCCAGTATAAAGTGCTTCGCACGAACCCGATGGGTTTTTCCCTCGTGATTTTTTACGGTTACCTCCTCTACCGCCGAAACCTCTTCATTTGCTTTGATATCTATCACGTTGGCATAGGTATAAAGATGGATATTATCAGCCTTTACGATCGGGTCTTTATACAGATTTCCGAATCTCGCAAGGCTGAACTGCCACATCTTGTTCCACACTATCGCTTCATCCAGGGGGAACGGATTGAGATTGGGCAGCTCCTTCGCCCAGTATTCAAAATCGTATTCATAGGGACCCAGCTGCAATTTTCTATGGGCACGGGCGTAAAACGGATCCAGATCCTCCCGGGATATCGGCCACCCGCTGTGGGGCACCCAGTCCCTTTTTACAAAGTCGATGTTGTCAAATGGCGAGCACATGCCCGCCCAGTGGCCTGTGGTGCCCCCGAAATAATGCAGCCGGCAAGATTTCAGCGGATAGTATTGCTGCCCGGTGGTTTCGCCCTTATAGAGATCCTGGACCGCATCATCATAATCGAAACCGCCCCCTTCGAGCAGGATTACTTTATGGGGAGTATCGATCCAATCCAGAGCCATGCTGATACCCGCTGCTCCGGCACCTACGATGCAGATATCCCCCTCGATCAGTGAATTGTTTACTATTGTTCTTGCATCGGTGTGCATAATGATTCAATTGAGGGAAGTCAGTGCATATAAGGCACATTG
>JAWVYR010000255.1:0-4125 GCA_033722635.1 Balneolaceae bacterium
AAGGGCATATCCCACAAAACGATCCGGTGGGGTCGTCTTGGTGTCTGGGGTCACACCTGGAGTATTGACCGCGTAGTAATTCTGCAGCAGTGCCTGCCACGATTTATCCGGGAAAGTCAGGTTGGAGAGGTTCTTCTCCTGCACAAAGAGCAGGCTGTCACCCACGGCTCCGCCCGGAGCGTTGTTCTTCGCCTCCCTCCACTGCATATATGCCTGCACTACCGGTTGCATATTTTGGAAAACCGAATCGATATTGCTCTGGATCTGTATACGCACATTTTGATCCACATGGAAGATGGGAGGGGTGGTCCGCCGGATAACCTCCTTTTCCTGCTCGATCTCCTCGGTGGTCTTGTTGAGTGCAAAGTTAAAGGGAGCTGTCAGATCCTCACCGCGCCACGGCTCTTTCAGATTGTAATTGACCGGTTCCTTGAAAGAGGTTCGCGGCACAGATATCACCAACACCACGAGGAAGCCGATAATAATGAGTGCCCGGATATAGGGATTGTACTTGAAGGAGGAATCCTCTTCCTTTTTCTTCTTCTTTTCTCCGATGACCGGAGCTCCTTTGCTTTTTTTCTGACCAAGCCCCAGTTGTTCAAGAATCTTCATATAGAGGGATTGTTGCTGGCAAGCAGCTTAATTGCACCTGCTCAATAAATACATTTTAAGGATCAAACAGCCGTTGGAAAATTATACCAAGCAAGGTTTAGATTACCAAAAAAGATCGACCGGTATCTCTTACTCCACAATGTAGCTCAAACCGTTTTAACGGGAAAATAAAGGTTGATATTTTGCACATATTTAAGCTCTTGGCATTAAAATTATACGTTTTAATCCCTATCCCGCCGCCATGGTGCACGCATTTTCAGGATTGAATAAGATATGAGCCTGACAGTGCTTCCACGGCGATCAGTTGAATTGGGGCCGGTCCAGTATGACTTCGGGAGGAGGGGCGTTGATCGGCAGTGAATCGGAGGGCGCGCTAAGCCATCGTTCATCGCCTTCGAAGATCGATCGATCCAGTTCCACCATGCGGGTATCAGGGTTGTAGTACTGCTGCGCGAAATTCTGTATTACATGTCCGTTCAGCAACAGCTCCATGCGGCTGTACTGTCCCCTGATTCTGATGGTATTCACAAATTCGAAACGGAACGCCTCTCCCTGCTCAATCCAGTAGGGATTCAGTTCATCCATCACGTCGGAATAGACCCGGACCGGTTCCAGGATACCGTGGGCAGCGTAGATTACGAGCGAGAGGGTGTCAGGGAGTACAGTCAGCTGCTGTCCGGGCATCGATCTTCCAGCACCGGTGATCTCATTGGGGGAAGAGACCTGCTGGTCCAGCTGTATCGAATCGGGTACCACCGCGGGCTGAGTCAACTCGCCTGATGATTCGGGTTGACTCCCGGTATCGGAACCGGTGAAAATCATTTCCTGATAGTATAGAAAAAAGGCTACAGCCGCTGCTGCAGTGATTATGATGATAATGCCGATCCATATCCGCGAACGGGATTGCAGCGGATTGAAACGGTGTCCCATATCCGCCCAATCGACTGAATTGATGGTGGGGGGTTCGGTGGTCTGTTGCTCTTCAACGGGTGAGGATGTTGCCGCCGTCCGAGGTGCTGCCTTTTCTGCCGGAACAGCCGATTCAGCATCGGCCTCTTCCTTCACCTCATCAACTTCCTCACTTTTTTTCTCCTGTTCACCACTACCGGACGGTTTCTTTTCAAAATCCTCTGTCCTGAAGGTCGGCATTTGGTCCGGCTTTGTCTCAGGCTCTCTGGGTTCGGTCTGCCCATAGGTCTTGCGGAGCATACCGTCGTAGATTCCCACCTCCACCTGGTCGAGAGCTTCCACTATCCGGCTATCCTCGATATCCAGAGCTTTGGCGTATGTACGCACGTAGCTGCGTATATAGATCGTATTCTCATCCGAATCGGTAAAAATAGATCCATCCTCGATCTGCTCTATGATATGGACCGGGATCTTGGTCCGGTCATGCATATCCTCGATCGATAGATTCAGCCGCTTGCGTATGGTTGCCAGATCGTTTCCCAGTGAAGGCATGTCAGCTGTGGTGTATTTCGAGTCGTTTATCCGCCGAGATGCAAGCTCAGCCGCCCGGTGGAGCCTCATAAATTAAAAAATCAACGCCATGAATGATAAATCTAAATAAATATTAATGAGTGGAAAAGTTTATTTCGATTTCAGTGTAAGGATTGGGTGTAAGGCGGATCTTACATAGTAAACGGGTATTGAAAGATTATGTTCAATTTCTTGGAAACAGTGGTGAAAGGATGCGCCAGGGTGGCGTTTCCACATGTCTGCGTCTGTTGCGGGACGCATGCAACGGAAAGAGAGCGCCACATCTGCAGTTTTTGCCTGAAAAGCCGTTTTCAACCGGCCAATCCCGATGGTCATAGGAGCGCCTCCGGGATCATAATGCCGGAAGGCGTACGGTTTCAACACGCGCTGTGGAATTTCGACCATGGGGGAGCAATCCAGCACTTGATGCATATGCTCAAATATGAGCATCTCACGGAAATTGGCATTCAGTTGGGCAGAAGGCTGGGGTTGAGCCTTCAGGAGCTGCCCTGCTTGTTTCCCTGTGAAGAGGATCCGGTGCCAATGCTGATTCCGGTTCCTCTTCACTATCTGAAATACCGAAGGAGAGGGTTCAACCAGTCTTTCAAGATCGCCCGGGGAATTGCCTGCGAGCTTCCCTTGCCCATCTGTGATATCAGGACGGTGGTACGGATCCGTAACACGCGGAGCCAGACCGGGTATTCACTCAGCCAACGGATCAAAAATGTGGAGGGTGCATTCAGGGTGCGGGATCCCGGTGCGGTACGGGATAGGGCCGCGATTATCGTCGACGATGTTTTCACGACCGGTGCAACAGCCTTTGAACTGGCCGGTGAATTGCGGCGTGCAGGATCCTATGCCGTCGCTATCGCAACGGTTGCACAAGCCTAGCCTTTCAGTTCATTTTTGTTCTATTTTGGGTATCTTTCAACACCCATGGTAAAGCATGAACCCAGATCGCCGGACCACCTTTTTATAGAGACCAAATTGGGTATTATCACCCGTTCGGGAAACTGGTATCACATCACTTCCGACGAGATAGAGGAGTATGCCCCGGGCCTCCTGGACAAACGGTCACTGGATGAGCTGGTCGAGGCCGCTGAAGCCTGGGTCCACAGTGCGGATGGCCTCTCGATGCTGGCGATCATGATTCTGCTGCTGTTGATCAATCCCTGGATCGCTTTCCTGGCAGTCATCGCTTTTCACGGGTTGTGGTATTTGTCGAAGAGCGCGTTTGTCAACCGCCAGATGGTTTGGCTGCTCGAGCTGCTGAATTCAGCCGGGTTTATGTTCGTCCTGGCGCTCTTCATCCTCAGCGCCTTGGGTATCGCAGGTAATTACCTGGGGGTCGGATTGGGACTGGTTGCCTTTTTCTTGTTCAAACTGGGGTTGTTAAGGAAATTCTGGGATATTTTGCATCGGCAATTCACCGGTCAACCGATCTCACTGAGCGACCGGGTTTTCAAAATGGTTATCATTCGGTACGGACTGTATGAGGATACCCCTCCCCGGGATGCGGAGGAGATGGAGGAACGGTTTAAAGATCTTGCGCTGCGAAGGAGAGGGTCGGATTGAACCGGTAAAAAGCGCTGCAGCCTTGTTTCTAACCGCACATTTCCAAGGCACTCCGTCTTGAGGCGGTGTGCATTTCGAATATTCCCGACCGGCTTCGCTCACACATCAATTGATATATTCGATGCGGAATGGTTTTTTAAAAACGGGCGTTGAACCGACATCCACACCAAAACAAATTTATCAACTTCCAGCCATGAGTGAAAAGGTACGGCGGATGTTTGCCGACATTGCCGATGATTACGACCGGATCAACAGCATCCTTTCATTTGGCGTGCATCATATCTGGAGGGATCGGACTGTCAGGGCCAGCGGGGCCGGCCCGGGCGACAGGGTGCTGGATTGTGCGACCGGTACCGGCGATCTTGCGATCGAATTCAAGAAAAAAGTCGGCAGTGAGGGATATGTGCTGGGCACCGATTTTTGCAAGGAGATGATCGAGCTGGCTCCCGAAAAAGCGGC
>JAWVYR010000256.1:0-4121 GCA_033722635.1 Balneolaceae bacterium
CTACCTGCATCCCGTATTCCACCATCACCTGGTATATGAGTTCCTTGATCTGATTGACGTCGGTCATAGCTTATTCTGTCTTTTTAATATTGGGGGTTACTATAATATAAAACAGGAGACGGCCTGCAGCCGCCTCCTGAACGTATCTGGTTGTTAACAAATGTAATTGGTACGCCGGTTACCCTGTTTTAAGAACTGCTATTTTTTCAGAGTTGACCGCACCTCGGAGATTCCTTCTTTTATGTCATCCCAGAGTTTTTCCGCATCCTTCGATATCTTCTCGAAAGCCTCCTCGCCGGTATCTTTGATACGTTCGAGCTTCACTTTCAGCTCCGCTCGCTTTACGCGCAGTTCATCGATGCGTTTATCAAGCTTGGTTTTTATCTCTCTGGATTCATCTTCTGCACGTTTTTGAAGCTTGTCTATCTGTTCATTCCATTCACGTAGCTGGTTTTCCAGCTTGTCGATATACTCTTCTCTGCTAGCCATAATATTATTCCTCCTTGCTTAATTGAAATCTGTTTTATTCTTCGAGATGACTTCTGAGCATCCACGCAGTCTTGGAGTGCACCTGCAGCCGCTGGGTAATCAGGTCGACCGTCGCTTCATCGTTGACCTCATAGCAGGGCTCCAGCGCCTCACGTGCAGTGCGTATCACTTTCTCATTTCCGATAGCCAGGCGACGCACCATCTCGAGCGCCTGCGGTTTTTCCGTATCTTCCTCGATGGAAGTCAGCTCACGAAACTCCAGGAACGAACCGGGAGCTTTATGACCCAGTGCGCGGATACGCTCAGCAATTTCATCAACCGCTTCTGCGAGATCGGTGTATTGATGCTCAAACTGTTCGTGTAGGGGATGAAACAGCTCCCCGGTGACATTCCAGTGGTAGTTGTGTGTCTTCAGATAGAGCATATAGCTGTCGGCGAGCAACCGCGACAGTCCGTCGGCGATCTTTTTGCGATCATCTGGCTCGATTCCAATGTTAATATCTGCTTCCATTACTGCTTCTTTAACTGCCATTGTTTTTACCTCCATATTGTTAGATAAGATTGTACAATATCCTTTTATCGCTGTACAAGTATTTACACGAACCTGCCCAAAAACATTCCTTTTTGAAGATAAATTGTTCCTATAGAGTCAATAGGGACCGTTCATGGGAAATGCAGTCGGATCAATCCTCTTTCTGCACCTTTTCTCTCCGGAGATGATCGATCAGACGCTTCATATCCGGTGGTACCTTGGCCTCATAGGTAACTTGTTTGCCGGTTCGGGGATGGATGAAACCAAGTCGATAGGCATGCAGAGCCTGGCGGTTTATGAGTGGTTCCTGCTCCTCTTCAGGGGCATAGTGTTGGTCGCCGATCAAAGGGTGTCCTTCAGCTTCAAACTGAACCCGGATCTGGTTTTTAAGGCCGGTATCGAGATATACCTCGAGGAGGGTAGCATCGGCATACCGTTCCCTGACCTGAAAAGAAAGATGTGCAGGCGTTGCCTCTTTTTCCCCGGGATCAACCACGACATTGCGGAATCCCTCGCTTATCAGCTTGAGATGGTGATGCAGCTCTCCCTGGTCTTCATCGATGATTCCTCTCACCAGGGCCAGATAACAGCGCTCAGGGGTGTGGTTTTTAAACTGGCTGAGCAGATGATCATAGGATTTCTTGTTTTTGGCAAAAACCACCAGGCCGCTTGTGTAGCGATCTATCCGGTGAACCGATCCCACTCGAACCCCGTGTTTTCCGAGGTGTTCAGCCACCAGGTCGAAAAGGTTTTTCGCATTGCTGTTGGGAATCGGTACAGACAGGAGCCCGGCCGGCTTGTCCACCACAAAAAGGTCCCTGTCCTGGTGAACAATGTAGAACTCCCTTCTTCTTGAAGCCATTTGGATATGCTTGACAGTTGCCGGCCTCGCGGGGGAAAGTCAGACCTTTATATCATGAACCTCTTTGAGAATCGCCTTGGCGTCCTTGTCGCCATCCTGCATCACCCTGTGCTGCAGGTTGGTTACGATCTCCTGCTGTGCATTGTCAAACGCCTCCTCCCTGGCCTCCTCCTCGGTTCCGGTCCGGATCAGGTCATAGATATCGTCAGCCCTGACAATGCTGTAAAGCTTATCCTCATTGAACGCGTGTGACCGCAGCTCTTCATATTCCTTGAAAACTCTCGGGAAATCCTCATTGTCATCCGCCCGGGTAATGATTTGAACATCACCGGGACCTTCGGCACTCAAGGGGGTTTTGCAAAGGTAAAAATATTTTTGTTTGTAGATCATAGGTTTACAACTGTTTGATGGGTTCTGTAGCAGTCAACAACGGATAAATATAACCATGATTTTATTCTTTTCTGAATGAAGTTTATGGAGGCGGCTCGCTTAAATTCATCCTACTCAGTTCAGCGGTTGAATATATATTTGGGTGCATAAAACGAGAGCGCCACCCCTCTTGTGACCATAAAGAGCACCATCGCCAGCCAGATCGCGTGGTTACCGAGCGCTTGTTCCGCCAGATAGAACGCCGGGAGAAAAACGAGCAGCGTGGCCATCACCATGGAATCGCGCATCGGCCCGGTCTCCGTCGCACCGATAAAAACGCCATCCCAAATATAACAGATGCTGCTTACCACGGGACCGGCCACGGTCCAAAGGAATACCGTCATCGCCGTACCGATGACCGCCCGCTGATCGGTGAAAATCCAGAGTATCGACTCATCAAACAACCAGTAGAGCAGCGACGCGGCAGCGCCGATACCCATTCCCCAGAAAAAACAGTACCTGACCGCTTCGGCGACATTATCGGGTTCCCGGGCTCCCTTATATCGACCCACCAGACTTTCGGCGGCAAAGGCAAAGCCGTCGACCCCGTAGGATACGATCATCCACAGCTGCAGGAGAATGCTGTTGGCAGCCAGGATCACATCGCCGAACTCGGCCGACTTGGCAGTAAAGAAGGAAAAAGTGAAGATAAGGCAGAGTGTGCGGATAAAGATATCCCGGTTCACGGTGAAAAATTTCTTTATCGCATCGAACTCCAACAATCGGTCGGCTAGATATTCAGAGAACCAGCTGCGGTACTTGTAGAAGAGCAACCAGAGACCCAGCAGCAGACCGGCATAGCGGGCAATCAGGGTGCCCCAGGCTACCCCGTCAACGTGCATGTTCAACCCGTAGATGAAGAGCACATCCAGGATGATATTCAGCAGGTTTAAAAAAACCGTGATCACCATCGGGTAGCGGGCGTTTTGCATGCCTAGGAACCATCCGTTGACAGCATAGAGCAGCAGCGTAGCCGGTGCGGAATAGATGCGGATGAAAAAATAGATACGTGTAAACCGTTCCACTTCAGGTGAGGCTTCCACCACCCAGAAACTCAGGTCGGCGATCCACCCCTGAAGCAGCAGGACCAACACGCCCAGCAACAGGGCAACGCCCCCCGCACGCGCCAGGATCATCATACTTTCGGTCCGGTCGTTCTCCCCGAAAGCCTGCGCAGTCAGCCCGGTGGTCCCCATCCTCAGAAATCCGAAGCCCCACAGGATGATATTGAAGATCATCCCACCCACGGCGATCGCCCCGAGGTAATATACCTCGTCAAGGTGGCCGACCAAGGCAGTATCCACAGCCCCCAGCAGCGGCACCGACAGGTTGCTTATGATGTTGGGTATGGCCAGGCGTAAAACTCGCCGGTTCAAAACGGACGGTCAGTTTTTGGAATTCTTACGGGAAAGCACTTTTTGCCTGATCTTCTCAACCCAGTTCTCCAGGGAACCGATTACGAAGAGGATGATGATCACCAGGATCGTGAGAATGATCGCCAGGTAATAGCGGTTCAGCGCTACGGCAATCCCCATGCTTGCCACAAAAAGGATAGACGCCGCTGTGGTCAATCCCTCCACCGTATCTTTCTGATCTCGAAAGATGATGGTACCTGCTCCCAAAAAACTGATCCCGGTAATGATCGCTTCCATGATACGAATCGGATCGGCCTGGATCGCCTCCACGAACTGGGAACTCCCGTAACGGGCCACAATGGTGTCGCCCAAAACCACCAATAAAGTGGCCGCCCCGGCAACCAGCATATGGGTGCGCAGCCCTGCCGGCTTGCCTGCTATCTCCCGTTCCAGC
>JAWVYR010000257.1:0-4086 GCA_033722635.1 Balneolaceae bacterium
CCGAGCTTTTTGGCCTTCTGGTACAACTGCAGCGGGAAGCTATCCTGTTTCAGCGGCCTGTTGAGCGGGGCCCCGTTGCTCGTCGACGGCCGGCTTGTTGGAGCGGCGGGCTTTCGCTGCTGATCCGGCAGGGACGGCTTCTCACCGGTCGCCCCGGGGAATTCGGTCGGTATTTCAGAAGCTGTATTTATAAGCACCTTGGCGGCCTTGGAATAGCGGGCCAGGGAGACCAGACTACCCTTGTCGAGCGAAAGCTTGCCCTGCATCAGGCCGACGATCGGCTCCAGCTCGCCGGCATGCAGTTTCCTCCATGTTTCCACCGGGGCGGAGATGATATAGGCAGCCCGTCCGGCATCATCCTCGGTGGCCGGACGTGCCTCCTTGCAGGTGCCATGCCAGAGATTCAGCCACAGGGAGGGACCATCGGGTTCGACCCTGAAGAGCACCGGACCCTCCCAGCCGGAGGCAGCTTCCCGATAGGGCTGACTGTTATTCACTTTTTGTTGGAAAGCTTCGGCCCATTCCTTTGAAAAAAGCGGATACGACATTGTTGGTGAGGATTTGAAGGAACATTTATTCTGCTGCAGGGTGGAAGCAAAATACTAAATAATTTGATCCTGATTTAACCCCATTTTAATCGGGATGGCCGGTATTAAATCTTTCTAAATAAATGGCATTATCTTCAACTTAGCCGTTAATTGATACAGGTCTTGGATAAAAACAGGAATCAGCAGAAAATAGCTTCGGTAAGGCGAAATAAAGGATATCGCCGCTGGAGAAGGATAAACGTATGCGCACAGGACCATCAAACCTGGAGAGATTACACCCGGGCCGGGAAGTCGGTCCCGTCATTGTTCTGTTTACGCTTGTCGGCTTTGTAGGTATAGCCGCTATGGCAGAAGCTGCCGGTGTCGCTTCGCTGGGACTGGATCAACTTGATCCGCGGACACAGCTGATCGTGCTGGTGCTTTCGTGCCTGCTGGTTCTGGGCGGATTGCTGTACCTGTTTCGGATGATGCACCAGTTTGGCAAATGGAGCCGGGAGGCGTGGTACAGCGAACAGCGATTTCGGTCTCTTTTCGAGATGAACCCCTCCGGCATTTTTTCGATGTCGCTCAACGGTACCATCCTGGCGGCCAACCGGTCGGTGATTGAGCTCACCCGGCGCAAGTACGAAAAATTTGTGAATTCGCAGGTGATCAACCACGTAGCCCGGAAGGAGCGTAAGGAATTTCAGAGGCGGGCAATGGAAACCGGCAAAGGGATTCCACAGGATTTTGAGACCCTGTGGCTCGACCACGAGGGCAATGAGATCATCGTATCCGCTACAATGATACCGATACGGGTGAACCAAAAAGTAGCCGGTATCTACGTTATGGTTGAGGATATCGGGGCACTCAAGGGCAAACAGCAGCAGATCAACCGCAAGATCAAGAACAACCTGCAGCTGATCAACGACATGCATTTTATGGTGAAACGAAACCTGGAGATGGTTTCGAGCCTGCTGGAGGTGCAGATAAACTATGTCGAAAACAAAGAGGTCAAGACCAACCTGCAGGTTTCCGATTTCCGACTTTCGGCCATGGCCAGGGTGCACGACCGCCGATACCATATGGGTACCAGCTCGAGACTCAAGATGGATGCCTATGTCCGGGATCTGATGGATTCGATCTACTACAACTATGACCCTTCCTTCAGCAACTATGATGTCACGTTGAAACTGGATCCGGTGGAGCTGAATATCAATCGGGCGATCCCCTTCAGCCTGCTGGTCAACGAACTGATTGTAAACTGTTTCAGGTATGCCTTCCCGAATCGGGAAAAGGGTAAGATCACTGTTTCCCTGATCGAGTCGGGAGGCACCGTTAACCTGGTAGTCCGGGATAACGGCGTCGGACTGCCCGACTTCGTCATGGTAGACCCGGAGAATACCCTGGGAATGACCCTGCTCGAAAAACTTGTTAGCCAGTTGGACGGGGAGCTCTCTTTCAGAAGTGTCAGAGGAACGGAGATGACGGTAAGCTTCCCCCGAAAATCCGATAAATCGAAGGAAGAGGATCTGGCGATCAAGCTATGATAATCTATCACAATCCGCGCTGCAGCAAAAGCCGGCAGGCCCTTCAGCTGTTAGAGGAGCATGGAGCAGAACCCGAGGTGATCAAATATCTCGAAGAGGTTCCCACAAAAGAGCAATTGAGAGAAGTGATCGATCTACTGGGAATTGAGCCTTCCGAATTGGTCCGAACTACCGAAAAGATCTACAAGGAGAAATTCAGGGGTCGGGAGCTATCCCCTGAGGAGTGGATCGAGGCGATGGTTTCCCATCCGAAGCTGATACAGCGCCCGATCGTGATCAGCGGGAACCGGGCGGTGGTTGGGCGCCCTCCCGAAAAGGTAAAAGAGCTGCTTTGACAGCTTTCAGCGGTGTTCCGGATTGGGATGATCGAACCGGCATCCCGCTTCCCATTCCGACCGCTGGTTGCCGTGTGCCGGTATGCCGCCCGCATCTCTGATCATCCTTGCCATGTGCAACAGGTTCCAGGTCATAAAGGTGGTGTTCCGCTGGGTGAAATCGTTTTCGGGTCCGTCCGATTCGGGATCACGGTAGGAGGGACCGGGCCCGGCTTCCCCGATCCATCCGGCATCAGCCTGAGGCGGGACCACAAAACCGAGATGCTGCAGACCGTACAGGATGCTCATGGAGCAGTGCTTGATACCATCTTCGTTGCCGGTGATGATGCAGCCGCCCACCCGGCCGTAATAGGCGTACTGGCCTTCATCGTTGAGGATACCCGAGTAGGAATAGAGCCGTTCGATTACCCGGTTGCATACCGAGGATTTTTCGCCCAGCCAGATCGGCGAGCCGATGATGAGGATATCGGCGTCCATCACTTTCTGCTGTATCCTGGGCCAGTCGTCAGTCTCCAAGCCGTGTTCCGTCATGTCGGGGTAGACCCCGGGAGCGATATCGTAGTCGACCGGGCGAAGCAGCTCGGTCTCCACACCGTTTTTTTCGAGTATCGTTTTTGAAACTTCAATCAGACCTTCGGTGTGGGAGAGTTTGGGCGTGGGCTTGAGGGTGCAGTTGAGAAAGAGTGCTTTGAGATCGGAGAAATCCCATCGGCTTTCCGAGCAGAGCTGTTCCTGTTTTTTATTGAGGGTCATGAGTTTTGTGCGTTATTTAAAAATTATGATATATAAAATTAACTGATTGCCGTGTTGATGCTAAGCCAGCAGTGTTGCTACAATGCCGGACAGTACGATACCGTCAAAGGTTCCGGCACCGCCGATGCTGGCCATCCCTGAGCTGATCTTTTTGATCTCCCGAAGATGCAGCAGGTCGGCGCCGATAAGCGGCCCGAGAACACCGGAGGTAAAGGCGACCGAAGGTGCATATTCCGGGGTGAGCAGCAGGGCGCAGATCGCAGCAACAAATGCCGGTATCAATGCGGGAATGGCGATGCCCATATTTTCGACCGGTTTGGCCAGCCGTTCACAAACGACGATGTTGATCAGTACCGATGCGCCGGCGAGCATGGCGACATCACCTCCTGCATCCAGCAAACGACCGATCTGGTAGAGGGCGATCAATACCGGCACTACACAGCCGCCCATATTTACGGCCAGAATCATGACGTTGGGCTGATGCTGACCGTAGATAAGCTCCCTGCCCATGCCGTACATGCGGCGTGTGGCATCTTTTACAGGCGTATCCAGTTCAAACTTTTTGACCGGAATATTGAACATGCTACCGAAAAAAATGCCGATGGCGGCAAACACCGATTGCTGGGGCGAAAGACCCAGCTTGCTGAGTGCGGACACCATCACATCTGCCAGGAAAAACGGCAGCAAAACCAACAGGAACGCGAACAGTACCAGGGCCAGGCAGCCCGGTGGAAAGGAGCGCATAAAATCAGCTCAGGTAACGGGTTTACGTGAATGATAAAGGTTCATTACAATACCACATCGGTGGGAACTCCGCAAGATCGATCCGATCCTGTTAACCGGCCAGATCCAGGGGATCTTCAACACTGCCCACGATCACTTCCAATGCATCGGTGAGGGTAACCAGCCCCAGCACGCGCC
>JAWVYR010000258.1:0-4071 GCA_033722635.1 Balneolaceae bacterium
CCTGGGACAGTTATCGTGACATGGTGCTTCGCATCGCACTGCTGAACGAGACCGAACTTGAATTTCATGAGATGGGGATCTTCTCTTCCAAAACGGCGCTGGAGCGCGAGATGGTTTACAACCACGGATTCGATTTCACAATCTACCTGGTGGAGAGGTTCGGAGAAAATGTGCTTGCTGAGATCACTCGTGCGCTGGGCCGGTCCGGAAGCTACCGGATCGATCGGGCGCTCGAAGAGGTGACCGGCCGGTCGGGTATTGAACTATACACCGACTGGATCGAAGATCGCAGGGAGTTCTACTACCGGGCGATCGAACATATGAATTTCAGCAAGACCACCGGGGTAGTTACCGACGGATATTTCAATTTTCACCCCACACTCTCGCCGGATGGCAACACGGTGGCGTACCTCTCCAACCGTGGAGGAAAGGAATCCTCCACCAAGCTTTATCTGATGAGCAAGGATACAACCGAAAAGTGGGTGGCGGTATCGATCCCGGGACGGATGGCGGAGTTCTCAAAATCGGTCTACTCCTGCGGTTTTCATGACAATCCGTTGATCGAACGCATCCATTCCTCCTTCTCCTTTTCTCCCGAAGGCGGCCGACTGGTTTTTGCACGGAATCAGGTCAACGAACGCGGTGAACTGTATGATGATCTCTTTATCTACGACCTGGAACGGAAGTCCGTACGGCGCCTGACCGACAGCAAACGGGTCAGCGATCCGGCCTGGAGCCCCGATGGCAAACGAATTGCGGCGGTCCGGCAACAACAGGGATCCACCAATCTGGTCCTCATCGACGCTGAATCCGGAAAGCTCACTCCCTTGACGGACAACCGCCACGGCGAACAGGTATATACCCCTTCATGGTCGCCCGATGGAGAAACGATCTACTACTCCTATTTCGACCGTGGAAGCCGCTCGATTCATCGCTACAATCTGGATGACAGCAGCAGTAGCCCCATCCTCGAACATCCGTCGGTCAACTATCGGGATCCGGAGATAAGCAGAGACAGCAGGTATCTCTATTTTTCTGCGGATCCCGATGGCATCTACAACATCTACCGCCTTCCACTCGACGGCGGGGAAATCGAGCAGCTGACCAGCCTACCCGGCGGAGGGTTCATGCCGGAGGTGGATGGTGAACAGCTCTATTTTTCGGAATACCGAAAGGGAGGATATAAGATTTCCAAAATATCGCTGCTATCCGAGACGGGTAAATTTTCGCCCTATCAGCCACCGTATACCGACAGGACCGCTTCCCACGACGCCGCTGACCCGGCTGCAGGCAGGAATCATACCGGAACGATCAAAACAAAACCCTTTTCTGCCGGGCTCTATTCCCGGGCCGACAGTTCCAGGGTAGTGCTCGAAAAGAGCTCTGCCAATGCGGATGATAGCCGAACCTTCTACCGGTATGAAGATACCTTCTCCAGGTTCAGCTTTATTCCGATCATCCGTTTCGACAATTATTCCAAGCTCAACGGCAGCAACAGCCGCCTGTTAAGAGCGGGAAATTTTGGCGACCTCGGTGAAAACCTGCTGCGTGACATGAAAACGGGAATCTTTTTCAGTTCCCGGGAAGTGACCGACCGGCTCAGCCTGTTCGGTGGTGCCCTGTTCGGATTCGGTTCGCTTCCCGCCGATGGGTTGAACGATTTTTTCCAGCCGTCCCGCCTGACCGATCTGGACCGCGACCTCTTTCTGATCGCGGAATACCGGGGACTCCCCTTTATCGAGAAACGCTGGTCTCCCACCATATCGATAGAGCTGTATAACCTGCGAAGAAATGTACGCAACGGGCTGGAGGTGGAAGAGTTCCCCTGTACAGCGTGTCTGCCGGACACCCTCTCGCTCGACCTGGCCTACAATATCTGGGAGGCCAACTTTTTCCTGCGCAGCAAAATCGATGAGCGAAGCCTGCTGGAGCTCGGTGTGGGCTACAGCCCCTACCGGGTCCAGGTGGATGCCTTCTTTTCACGTGAGCTTCAGCAGACTATACCCTCAACTTCGGAAGAGTATTTCAAAGCCACCACCTTCAGCCTAGCCTACTACTACGAGAATTTCACACCCTATCCGAACAGCGATATCGCCCCTGTCGGGTGGAAGGGATCGCTGACCTATCAATACCAGCCGGGCAGGCTGCTGCAGGATTTCGAAGTGGAGGAGGGCGTACTGCTGCCGGTTTATGATACCAGTTACAATCACTCTGTTGAACTGAACGCACGCTACGGATTCCCGGGGTGGAAACGCTCCACCGGCCAGATCCGCAGCCGGATTTTCAGCTATATCAACCAGCCGGAGGAGCTCTTCTATCTCGACTATATCGGAGGATTCACCGGTATGCGAAGCTACCCGTTCTTTGCCCTCGGCGGCACCACTACGGCTTTTGCACAATTTTCCTATATTACTCCTTTATTGACCGATATAAACCGGCAATTGGGACGCCATACACTCGACAAGCTTTTTATGCGCCTTTACGCTGAAACGGGCGGTATATGGGGAAACACCTTCGATACCGAATCCGGCCTGAAGACGGGTGTGGGAGCCGAATTGCGATTTGCGTTCAACAGCTATTACCTTTATCCGCTGAAGCTGTTTGTCAGCGGATCCTACGGTTTCGACCGGTTTACCGTAACGCTGCCCGGAGAATTTATCACGGAGAGCGGATCCAACCGCATCGATTACGGCAGGGAGCTGCTCTTTCACTTTGGATTAACATTTGATTTCAACATTCTGAACCATGAGTAAACGCCCGGTTCTGATCCTCCTATTCATGCTTGTGTCCACCCCTGCACTGGCCCAGCCGGTTGTGGAAAGCGGATCGGCTGCCGGGGATGAGATCGATCTGAAGGCCGGGCTCACCCTTTCCGATCTCATGCCGAACCGGTCTGAAGAAAACAGAACTTTTTCTCCCCTCTTCCGCAAACCCGGCGTAGCACTGCTTGGATCCGCGCTCGTACCGGGTCTGGGGCAGACTGCAAACCGAAAATGGATCCGTGCCGGTGCCTATGTGGCTGCCGAAGCCCTCCTGCTGGCCCTGCATTTCAACAGCGTGAACAGGGCCCGGAGCCTGGAGGATCGATACGAAAATTTTGCCGATAACAGCTGGAGCGTGGTATCGTACGCGCAGTGGTTGGTCGATTATCATCAGGTTCACGGCCTCTCCAACCCCTACATCACGGAGCTTCAGCAACAGATACAGGGAGTCAACGCTGCCTACGAACCTGGAATCGACTGGCAGGCAGTTGATCTTGAACTTTTGAGAAATGTTGAACAAAACACCCCTTTCGTGACCGCCTCGGGTGTCGGCAACATGTTTTCCCACGTTTTGCCCGACTACGGTTCTCAACAGTATTACGAGCTGATCAGCAAATACTACCAGTTCGGGCCCGGCTGGAGCGATTTCGGCGTCGACCGTAACGGAAATACCCTGGACAACATCTACCTGCTGAGCTGGGACGGCAGCGATATGCCTCCGAATTTTCTGGAGGGAGCAGGGTTGGCTAATCGCTTCAACGATCGATACCGGTTGGCCGGGAACATGATCTCCCTTTTGATACTAAACCATATGGTGTCGGCTTTTGATGCATTCATAACAACCAAGTTGCTGAATCGAAGTGTTGAAATGGAATCGAATCTTTTTAACCCGGCCCAACAATTGTCGGTCAAGGTGCGTTTTTAAATGATACCGTGACGAAAATGATACTTTCTAATAAATTGATCGATGTTTAATCAACTGAAAAACCTGTTGACCAGCAAGAAGCTGTATTACACGATTGGTGGACTGGTGGTCGCGGGCATCGCCATCCTCCTGTTGATGAACGAGGTGTTGATGCCCGAATACACCAATTACAACGAAGGGGTAACCGTACCCGACGTAACACGGATGTCGATGACCGAGGCAGAACAGATGCTGCAAAATTACGGACTGCGCTATGAAGTGACCGACCGCCGCGCCAATGCTGCTTACCCGGCCAACTATATCATCGACCAGACCCCCTACCCCTCGGAAATTGTCAAACCAAATCGCAAGATCTACCTGACCGTGAATACCGGTTCCCGCCCG
>JAWVYR010000259.1:0-4032 GCA_033722635.1 Balneolaceae bacterium
AATCGATCTCAACCGGTGACCAAGGCGGCGGTGTCGGTGGAGTAAACCCGTTTCGGGGTGTCTACTGGGACAGCGTCAGAGTGTTGTTGGATGCATATGCACACACCTTTGAACCACGCCCCCACGCACAACGGATCGAAAACCTGGAGGTGCTCCTGTCCACCGAAGATCGGTCCGATCGACTTCCGGAATCCATTCCCACATGCCTCGAATTGGGGGTCGAGCCTAAAATCTTACCGGACAGGGAAACGTTTAAGGCCAAGGTATCAATACCGGACCAACCCGAGGCCGGCTTGAATGTCGGTGAGATTCGCTACGAGCTGGTTATCGATCAGCAGGGCGAGGTTGAGGCGTATCGGCTGCGATCCCCAATCGAGAGCGCTGATATGAAAAAGACGATCGATTTGGCGATTGAGAACTTTCTGAAATTCAGTCCTATCCTGCATCTGGGTAAACCGGTCAGGGCACGGTGCAGCGTCACCTTCAACTTTTCAAACTGATCGACTCCTGCCTGACCTGGTGTATGGAATCCAGTCCATGCCGGTTCAGGTAGCGGACGATCCCCTTGTTAATGTTCTTGACCAGTCCGGGCCCCTCATACACAAAACCGGTGTATACCTGAAGCAGGTCGGCCCCGGCTTTCAGCTTCTCCATCGCCTGCTCGGCGGAATCGATGCCGCCGACCCCGATGATCGGCTTCTGGCCCTTGATCATCGACCTGATCCAGCGAATGATCTGGGTGCTCCTCCCGGCGATCGCCCGGCCGCTCAATCCTCCTCCACCGATCTCCTCCAGCTGCCGTGGATCGGTCGACAAGGCCTCCCTGCCTGATGAGGTATTGGCAGCTACATAGCCGTGAACGCGGTGATCCTCGCAGACCTGAATCAGCTGTTCCAGGTGGTCGCGGTTCAGGTCAGCCGAGAATTTTACCAGGGTGGCGGTGGCACGGGCGTCACTCTTCAAGTTCAGAGCAGACAGCAGGTCATTAAGAGCACCCGGATCCTCAAATGTTCGTCCATCCGCGGTGTTGGGGCAGGAGATGTTGATGGTGATATAGTTGCCGATCTTTTGCGCTTCTCGATAGCTGATCAGATAATCCTCAATTGCCTGATCGCCCGTCAGTGTGGGATCATTTGATTTGGCGATATTGATGCCGATCGGAATATTTAAATTCTTGTTTTTTAATCGCTTGATTACGGTCTTGGCACCATCGTTGTTAAGCCCCAACCGGTTTATCAGGGAGTGATCGTCAGGAAGGCGAAACATCCGCGGTTTGGGATTGCCGGTACTCGGTTTGGCGGTGATACTTCCGATCTCGACAAAACCAAGGCCGATCGCCTCCATGATCTCCGGAAACTGCCCGTTTTTGTCAAACCCGGCTGCAAGTCCGACCGGATTGTGAAAATTGAGTCCCCAGATATTGCGGCTGAGTTTCTGGGATTGGTAGTTGTAGATCCATCGGGCCAGGGTCCGCAGGAGGAAACTATTTGTTGCAATTTTTGCAAAATTTAGTGTAGTATTATGTGCTTTTTCAGCCTCCAGGCGGAATAAGAGCGGTCGCAACAGAGATTTGTATATCATGGCAAACAGGATTAGCGGAAAATCGCTGGAGAACAAAGTACAGAGCTATATTGAAATTTTAAAATATGTTTGAATCTTCGACCGCTACTACAAATTTACTATGACTTTCAATTCTATTGATGATATCTACCGGTATCTGCGTGCTATTCCCGATTTCCGAAATCGGGGAGCAACGGCGGCCGACTTTGATCTGGGGCGATTTGAACGTTTTTGCACCGCTATAGGGAATCCCCACCGCGAATTCAGCAGTATTCACGTCGCCGGCACCAACGGGAAGGGCAGTACCTGCCAGATATTGGCATCGATCTATCAGCAGGGAGGATATGATGTGGGGCTCTACACATCACCCCATATCATCAGCTATACCGAACGATTCCATATCAACGGCCGAAAGATATCCGAATCTGAGTTGCTTTCTTTTTTTCAGGAATTTCAGGCCACACTCAAGAGCTTCAAGCTCACCTATTTCGAGATCAGTACCGCTGCGGCGTTCTGGTGGTTTGCTCAACGGCAGGTGGATCTTGCCGTGATCGAGACCGGGCTGGGAGGGCGCCTGGATGCGACCAACGTCATCATCCCGGAGCTCTCCATTATCACCAACATATCGATCGATCACACCGATCTGCTGGGGGGTGATCAGGAATCGATAGCGCGAGAGAAGGCAGGAATAATAAAAAGAGGCGTTCCGGTGGTTATGGGCAATATTTCCGGTCCGGCAGCCGGGGTTGTCCGGCAGGCAGCACAGGATGTCGGGAGCAAGTGCTACACTATCGAGGATCTGGAGCCCCGCTGGGAAGACGGAATCTACTATCTGACCCACCAGGAGGAGCAGATCCGCCTGGATACGGAGCTATTCCATCCGGTACAGGCCTACAATATTGCCGCAGCCTGGAGAGCGTTGGATATCCTGCAAAACCGGTTCCCCGTTTCCCGGGAGCAGAAGATAAGGGGGATCGCGCAGGTCCGTGCAATTTACCCCTATCTGGGACGTTTTGAACACCTCCTGCCGGATAAGAAGTGGTATTTTGATGGGGCTCACAATGTGGACGCTGTAAAGGCCATGAAACGGGCTCTGGAAGCCATCGGGCCCGTAAACGATGCGGTACTCGTATTATCATTGATGCGTGACAAAGTTAGAAAACCGTTGATGGATGAATTTTCTGATTTCAAAAAAAAGTTTTATCATTCAATGGCGTCTGAAAGAGCTGCAACGGCAGATCAGATAAAAGAGTGGCTGCCCGATTGTGAGGCCGTTCCTGAGGATTCTGAGGCGCGAAAACAGTTTTTAAAGAATCTTGATACAGAATTAGTAATTTTTGCAGGAAGTTTTTACTTTTATCCCACAGTGCGGGATTGGTTAAAACTACTGTCTTGATCCCGTGAATCCTTGTCTACCCAGAGTATTCTTCCAGGTTATCTCACTGCGTAGATCACAATTCCCTGTATCTAGTCGAACCATCTAATTCATCTCAACAATCAATTAGTTGAAATATCATTATGTCGGATTATCAGACCGATGGGTTAACTGAAGAAGAGATTCAGACCCTTCGAAATAAATCTTTAGAGGAACTTCGCACGCTGGCAAAAGATCAGGGAGTTGAATCTGTTCAGGATTTGCAAAAAAAGGAATTGATCGAACGCATTGGAGAAGCGGTTTCCGGACAGCCGGCAACGGACGGCTCCTCCGAGCAGGAGAAAAATGTGGCCGACCACACGCAGCCCTACAGGGAGAATGACGCGAATGACGGCAGGGACAGCAGACCCTCCTCCTCCGGGCGTTCTAGGTCGGGTTCCTCCCGAAAGAAGCAGAGCAGTAAGAACGGCAAGAAAAAAACGGTGCACGACATATTGCCCGAATCGGATGCTCCTACCCTTAAAGAGCGCCTGAGTGAGATAAAACCAGATCTGGGGCCCTATCTGATCAACGAGGGAACCCTGGAGATCCTGCCGGACGGATACGGCTTTCTTCGATCGGTCAATTATAACTACAAGGCCAGTCCGGATGATATCTACGTATCTCCCTCGCAGATCAAGCGGTTCCGGCTCAAGCAGGGCGATTGCGTGATAGGTATTATTCGACCGCCCAAGGTCGGAGAACGGTATTTTGCGCTGCTCAGGGTGGATGGGGTGAATGGAAAGATTCCCCACGATATGGACAACCGGGAGGATTTTGAGGACCTGCTGCCGATCTACCCCGATGAACGATTTAAACTCGAGCACAATCCAGCGGAAAAAACCACCCGAATAATCGACCTGTTTGCTCCCCTGGGCAAAGGCCAGCGTGGATTGATCGTGGCTCAGCCCAAAACCGGTAAAACCACTATTCTTCGCAATATCGCCAATGCGGTAAATGCAAACAATCCCGAGACCAAGGTGATCATCCTGCTGATCGACGAGCGGCCCGAGGAGGTTACCGAGATGGAACGCAACGTGAAGGATGCCGAGGTAGTC
>JAWVYR010000260.1:0-4018 GCA_033722635.1 Balneolaceae bacterium
ATGTGGCACGATCTATTGCGATTGGGGTTTCACCCGGAGTAAAATTGAAGGGCCTGCTGTTGATAAACGGAGGAATCAATAGAAGGAGGATCAGGGAGATCAATATTCTGCGGCTGTAGGAAACATATTCCATGGCGTCGGGAACGGTTTATATTTTCCTCGAAAATCCAATAGCCAAAACAGCAACACGCCTCCTTTAATTCGTTCCCCTGCTCGGTATGGCTGGGAAAAAACCCTTTTCAGATCCCTGAGTATACCGTGCTGTTATTTAGTTGTAACTATTTGTATATGGTTGATATATGTGTTTTTTTTTGATCGATGCAGAAGGATCGTATTAGCGACGGCTGTAAAGAAGCTAATTCATGAGGTCTGGAGTTACGCCGGCGTTCGGCCGGAGGCTACGAGGATAATGATTAACGATATCAAAAGGAGTAAGAATAATCATGGCAGATCCGAAAACCATAAAGGAAGCATTCGAACGCAATCAAAAAGCGGTGAAGCTCCGCCCGGCGATGGGTCGGAGCACAGCTGTAACCAAGGTGCGGCTGTTTGACGGCACCACCTGTGAAGTGGAACACAAGCACTGGAAATTCAAGGTGGATATCGGTAAAACGGAGGGTGGCAATGACGCCGGTCCCGGGCCGGGTATCCTGGAGCGCGGGGCACTCGGCAGCTGTCTGGCGATCGGGTATTCACAGCGGGCGGCCATGCTCGGAGTACCTATCGACAAAATCGAGGTGGAGGTTGAATCCGATTTTGACGCCCGGGGTATGCTCTATATCGACGACCGCTCGCCAGGATTCGAAGAACTGCGCTATAATGTTCATATCGAGAGCCCGGCTCCGAAGGAAGAGATTAAGCAGCTGATAGAGGATACCGACCGCCACAGCCCGGTGCTCGATGATTTCAGGCGTGCGATTCCGGTTAAAAGAGAAGTAACCATCCTAACCACAGAAAAGGAGCAACCGTGAAACCGGAACTACAGCGCAGAGTTCAGCGATATGGTTGGGATTATTCCTCCCCACACTACGAAACCGGATGGCAGCGACAGCTGCGCCCTGCTCAGCAGCGTTTGCTGGAGGCGTTGGACCTGAAAGCAGGTGAGTCGGTACTGGATATCTCCTGCGGTACCGGGCTGGTAACATTCCCCATAGCCGAGGCGGTTACCCGCGAAGGGCAGGTTACGGGCATCGACCTTTCGGAAGGGATGATTGAGCAGGCACAATCGCTGGCAGCAGAACGTGGGCTCAGCCACATTTCCTTTCACCATATGGATGCCGAGGAGCTTGATTTGCCGGACAATCGCTTCGATGTGGCTGTCAATGCCCTGGGACTGATGTACTATCCCGATCCGGAATTGGCGGCCACAGAGATGTACCGGGTGCTGAAAAAGGGCGGACGTGCCGGTGCCCTTGTCTGGGGGCAGCGCAAGGCTTGTGGATGGGCCGACATATTTCCGATCGTGGATAGCCGTGTAAAATCAGATGTCTGCCCGCTTTTTTTCCAACTGGGTACGGGTGAAAATCTATCACGCCTCTTTGAAAATGCCGGCTTTAAGGATATCACCGCTGATCGCTTTAACGTCGATTTGCGGTACGAGTCGGATGAAGAAGCGATCATAGGGGCATTCCTGGGCGGGGCGGTTGCGCTTGCCTACCGTAAGTTCGACGAGCAGACTAAAAAGGAAGCCCACAAGGAGTATCTGGATTCGATCGAACCTTACCGTAAAGGAAAGGGCTATGAAATTCCGGGTGAGTTTGTGATTTGTACGGGGGTTAAAACGTGAAACGTCAAAAGTGAAACGTGAAACCCATCTTCGTCAAGACTTCGGTGGGCCAACTGCCATCTGCTGCTGATTTTGTGCCTCGGTGCCTTTATCCCATAGTACCTCTGCGCTTTTGCTTCGTTTTATCTTGACACTGATATTACTACAGACGAGAAGTTGTGGGAATGGCTGCTGAGAAAGGGGATCACTGAGAGCGATCCGGGACTCTTTACATACAACTCACACTCTTCATTTGCCTTTTCTCTCTCTATAGGGTAAAATCTGTCAAAACAGGCAATGAGGCTAAAGGGATTTCATGGATGACAAGGAGTTGCGAAGGAAGATAGAACACGCCCGAAGTTTAAGCGGAGATTCACTGCCGGATCTGCCGGTTGACAATTTTCCCGATCTTATCAGCCTTCGAAGCACGTCAGACCAGTCCTTTCTCACCTACATCGATGAGCAGGACAACCGCATTGAACTCAGCTACAGGGAGTTCTGCACGTTGGCGGAGAATACGGCCCGGTTTCTGCAACAAGAGGAGCTCAGCCACGGCGACCGGATCGCCACCGTCTCGCACAACCACTGGCATACCGTGGTACAGTACTACGCCGCATGGCTTTTGGGGCTGGTGGTGGTGCCGGTGAACCTGGGTGAGGATGATGAACGGATCGCCTACATCCTGGAAAACAGCGAGGTGAAGCTGGCATTTGTGCGATCCGATTATCGTAATCGTATGGCCGGGTTGTTGAAAAAACACGGGAATTTGAAGGATATTGAATTGGTAGTCTGCGGCACGGGGGTGGAGGATTTTACTCAAGGCGAGGGTGCGTTGAACATACCTGAAGAAAACCTTGCTCCCTCCGAGGCACTCATTGTATTTACCTCGGGAACCACCGGCAAGCCGAAGGCGGTGGTTTTGAGCCAGCGTAACCTGCTGGAGGATGCCCGCGGCATCGCCGACTGGCATGAGATCGGCAGGGAAACCCGGATGATGTGCGTGCTGCCGATACACCATGTAAATGGGACCGTCGTGACCATGATCACGCCTTTTTTTGCCGGCGGATCTACCGTGCTGAATCAGCGATTCAGGGTCGGGCGGTTTTTACCGATCGTCAACGAGGAGCAGGTGCATATTGTAAGCGTAGTCCCCACATTGTTACAGTACCTGAACAGTTACTATGATGAGAAGGAACCGCCCGAAACGCCATCCTTCCGACATCTGATCTGTGGCGCGGGACCGCTAACCGTGAAAGTCGCGAAGACGTTTGAAGACCGATTCGGTATTCCGATCATTCATGGCTACGGCCTTTCGGAAACCACCTGCTACAGCTGTTTTCTCCCGGTTGATCTGGATCCGGAAGAGCACCGGCGGTGGATCGCAGATTACGGCTATCCCAGCATCGGGGTGCCGATCCCGGCCAACGAGATGGCGATCCACGACAGGAACGGAAACGAGCTGCCGGAAGATGAACGGGGGGAGATCGTGATACGGGGCGTCAATGTGATGCTGGGCTATTACAATAACCGGGAAGCCAACGAGGAAACGTTCAAACATGGATGGTTTCGCAGCGGGGATGAAGGGTTTTACCTCGAAGGCAAAGAGGGGCGGCCCTACTTTTTTATTACCGGGCGGCTCAAGGAGCTGATCATCCGGGGCGGCGTAAACCTGGCCCCGCTGGAGATCGACGAGGTGATCAACAAGGCACCCGGGGTGAATGCGGGGATCGCCGTGGGTTTTGAGAACGACTGGTATGGTGAGGAGGTGGGGGCCTATGTGGTGACCGAGGTGGACGCTCGGGAAGATGAGGAGGCAATTCTTGAGTATTGCAGGCAGCATCTCTCCTTTGAAAAATCCCCCAAAGTGGTGGTGTTCGGCGAGGATATTCCGGTAACCTCAACGGGGAAATATCAGCGCCGGAAAGTGGCCCATCATTTTGAGCCGTGGAAAGAGAAGCAATTTCGTGAGAAGTGAGAACTGAAATATCGTCTATTGTGTCAGATATTTATTAAACCAGGGCATACCTCAAATACATTGCAACCTTGGTGATGTTGAGAAGTTTTTACAGAATAGTCCATCAAAACATGTTTTATCAGTATGATATACTCAAGTACCATTAAAATCAGTTAATTAAAAAAATCTATCGGCAAAAACTTGCCTGATTCAGACTTATTCTATAAAGTTAAATAAAGAGATACTCGACTAACGCCTTAATCATCGCGGAGGTTTCATGAAGTCCCCATTGCTCAGTA
>JAWVYR010000261.1:0-4013 GCA_033722635.1 Balneolaceae bacterium
AGTTAGACAAAATGGGGGCAAGGGTCTGGTTAATCAGCGAGCTTTTACCGCTTCCGCTGACGCCGGTCACACAGATAAACTTGCCGAGCGGCACCTCCAGGTCGATCTCCTTGAGGTTGTGGCCGCTCGCTCCATACAGATTCACCGTCTCTCCGCTTCCGCTCCGGCGGGAGTCGGGATAGGGAATGACCTCCTCATCTCTCAAAAACTTGGCGGTCATCGAGTCGGGATCCAGCTCTTCGGGCTTCCCGGCAGAGACGACCTCTCCCCCGTATTCACCGGCGCCGGGCCCCAGGTCCAGCACATAGTCGGCATTTTCAATGGTCTCCCGGTCATGTTCGACCACGATCACACTGTTGCCCAGGTCGCGCAGGGTTTCCAGCGAGCGAATCAGCTTGATGTTATCTCGCTGATGCAGACCGATGCTGGGTTCATCCAGGATGTAAAGCACCCCCACCAGCTGGGTTCCGATCTGGGTGGCCAGCCGGATCCGCTGCGCTTCTCCGCCGCTCAGGGTCTGGGCCTCCCGGTTGAGCGTCAGATAGTTAAGTCCGACATTGAGCAGAAAATCGACCCGGTCTCTCACCTCTTTCAGCACCTGGCTGCCGATCTTCTGCTGCCGTTCATTCAGATTCAGGTTGTTGATCGCATCACGGAGCGAACGGATATCCATGCGTACCAGGTCGTCGATACTGTAGCCGTCAATTTTATAGGAAAGCGCTTCCCTGTTCAGCCGACCGCCGTTGCAGGCGTCACAGGTCACCTTTCTCATATAGGCCTTGGCCTTGTCACGCTGCTTGTTCGATTTGCTGTTCTCGTACTGCTCGCGGATCAGGCTGCGCAGCCCCTTGAAGGAGTGTTTGTAGGTGACATTGTTTTTGCGAAACTCGTAGCTAACATCGTACTTCTTCTCCCCTCCCCCCTCAAACAGCACCTCGAGCACGTCATCCGGAAACTTCTCCACAGGGGTTTCAAAATCAAGGTCAAAGGTCCTGAGCACCGCATCCAGCTGCTTGAAAATGAAGATATCCCGCGGCTCGCCCAGGAACCGGATCGCTCCCTCTTCGATGCTCTGATCCCTGTTGGGAATGACCAGATCTGGATCCACGTCGTAGCGATAACCCAAACCGTCACATTTATTACAGGCCCCGTATGGCGAGTTGAAAGAAAACAGGTTGGGGGCCGGGTCTTCGTAGGCCAGTCCGCTCTCGGGATCAAAAAGATTTTGTGAGAACAGATGGTCCTCATGCTCCCCCTCCCCTTTCGGAACCGACAGGATGACGTTGCCATCGGCCATCTCCAGCGCGAGACGTACACTTTCCGCAATTCGTTTTTCGCTCTTCGGATTCACCACAAACCGGTCGACCACCACTTCGATGTTGTGGGTCTTGTAGCGATCAACCTTCATATCCTCTTCCAGATCCATGAACTCCCCATCCACGCGGACGCTGATGAACCCCTGTTTTCTCATCTGCTCAAACAGCTCGCGGTAATGTCCTTTCCGGCCGCGCACCACCGGAGCCAGGCAGTAGGCCTTGGTCCCCTCCGGCATCCCCATGATCGACTCGACCACCTGGTCGGCGGACTGCTTCTGCATGCGGTTGCCGGATTTCCAGGAATAGGGGACACCGATGCGGGCGTAAAGAAGCCGTAGAAAATCGTAGATCTCCGTGACGGTACCCACCGTCGACCGGGGATTGCGGTTGGTTGTTTTCTGATCGATGGAGATCACCGGGGAGAGTCCGTCGATAAAATCGATCTCCGGGCGCTCCATCATGCCCAGAAACTGGCGCGCATAGGCCGAAAGCGACTCAAGAAATCGCCGTTGCCCCTCGGCGTAAATGGTGTCGAAAGCCAGCGAGGATTTACCGGAACCCGAGATACCGGTCAGAACAACCAGCTTGTCCCGGGGAATATTGACGTCGATGTTTTTTAGATTGTGCTCGCGGGCTCCGCGAATGATGATGTGTTCTCGCAATGGAATCGCCGGTTTCTGGGTTAGAACAAAACTCTACAATTTAAGGATTATATTTCAATTTTAAAGCATACATTTGGAGTGAAAATTCTCTCTATCCAGGTAAACTCAATACCTGTGGAAGGATCAATCATCAACCGATCCGGATGGCTCTGAGCGACCAAGAACGAAATATCGAACTTTTTACCCTGTATACATTTGCGGTCGGGCGGTACCGGAAATATTTCTCCTTTGTTCTCGGCATCGCCATGACCTACTATGTGCTCGGCATCCTGCCGCAGGTCTATTTTCTGCTTCGGGCCCCGGTAGACCCGACTCTCCGGAGCCAGCTGCTCTCCGTGGCACTTTCGCTCTTCCAGATGCTGCTTTCAATCGGTTTCATAAAGATCATGTTGAAACTGGTCGATGACCGGGATACCGGCGTGACCGACCTGTTCAACAACCTGTCGCTGCTTCTGAGCTACCTGGTGGCCAGCTTCCTCTACAGCCTGATCGTCATCGCAGGATTGTTTCTGCTGATCGTACCGGGTATCATCGCGGCGGTTCGGCTGCAATTTTTCCCCTATTATATCATCGAGCGCGACGCAAACGCATTCCAGGCATTGCAGAACAGCTACGTGTCCACCCGGAATCTGACTTTCGAGCTGTTCCTGTTTGGGCTGACAGTGCTGATTTTAAATGTTGCAGGTGTGATGGTATTCGGCATCGGACTGGTCCTCTCCTATCCCGTCACCACCATGGCTACAGCCGTGATCTACCGGGGACTAAAGGATGAAGCGGAGCAGATACCCACGATCGATTATCTGCCGGAATAGATCAATGGAAACAAGAGGTCCCGAACCAGGTTTAATCATGATGACTTTTCATCTCACTGCAATCTGATTATGACCAATCAACCGAATCATCTCCTGCTTTGGTTGCTCGCAGCGGCACTGCTGGCCGGAGCTGTGGGCTGCCGCACACTGGGACCGCCGGATGCGGACCGGGAGCCGCTGTACCCGGTGGTCGACCGACAAAAGATTGGATTTATCAATCCTCAGCACCATACTGTGATTGCTCCCTCCCTTCCCTTCACACCGGGAGAAAACTGGCCATACCATTTTTCGGAGGGATTGGCAGCCGTCAATTTTCCGGAGGGAGTGGGCTATATCGATCGCAGCGGCAGAACGGTTATCGAGCCCCGCTTTGAAGCGGCCCGGGATTTTTCCGAGGAACGAGCCGTGGTGAAAATGGGCGGCCGCTATGGATACATAAACCGACGGGGCAAGATGGTGATCGATCCCCGGTTTGTAGGTGCCGGATCTTTTCATGATGGAATGGCTCCGGTGCAGGAAAAGCCCGGGGAAGCCTGGGGGTATATCGACCGGAACGGCGACTGGGCCGTCGAACCCTCCTTTCTCAAGGCCGAGGAGTTCTCGGAAGGTTACGCCCTGGTACAGACCTCCGAGCATCGTGAGTGGGGATATATCAATACCCGCGGGGCTACAGCGATCGAACCGCAGTTTCCCGACGCCGGATCTTTTTCCGAGGGGCTGGCCGCTGCCGAGCTGGAGTTCCAGCAGTTTGGATATATCAACACCCACGGCCACATCTATATTGAATCGGGGTACCTGGAGGCGGGAATCTTTTCCGAGGGCAAGGCCGCCGTAGCGATGCCGGTCAATCCCCGCGATCTCGAAAAGGGCAGGGAATACGGGTACATCGACCGGCGCGGATCTTTTATCATAGATCCTGCGTTCGACCAGGCATATCCATTTTCCAGTCAACGGGCACGGGTTAAAGTCGACGGTAAATACGGGTTCATCGACGAGCAGGGGCAGTGGGTGGCAGAACCGATCTTCGACCGGGCCTGGGACTACCGGGGTGATATGGCCCTGGTGCAGCTGGGAAAGAACTACGCCTATATCTACCGCAACGGGATTTTCGCTGTTGAGCCGATGCGCTGATTCAGCCTACCCTGTTGTGATCACACGGGAATTCTTTGTAATTTAGATCAATATCAAACCAAAAGTAATCTCACTCGATAAAAAACGTTACC
>JAWVYR010000262.1:0-3929 GCA_033722635.1 Balneolaceae bacterium
ATCCGTCCCCCATCCATCGGAAAAGCGGGAATCACATTGAACACCACCAGCATGATATTGGCCGACAACAGGTAGAAGAGAAAATTTTCAGGATTGATCGCGCTCAGGGTTTGCTGCAGCTCTTCCGGCGACATATTCAGGTAGGATTCCAGCGGGACAACAAAGTAGAGCAGTACCGCGATGCCCACATTGACCAGCGGACCCGCCACCGCCACCATGAACTCCTGGGTCGGTTCCTCCGGCATCTCCTCCAGGCTGGCCACCCCACCGATCGGCAGCAGGGTGATCTTGCTGGTACCCACCCCATACCGGCGCGCGGTCAGTGCATGTCCCAGTTCATGAAGCACGATGCATACGAAAAGCACCAAGACGAAAATAATACTCCAGAAGATTCCCTGCATGTCGCTTCCCCGGCTGACCTCCAGGAACACCACCCAAGCGATCAGCAACAGGAAGGTCCAGTGTACTTTGACTTTTATGCCGGCTACCCGACCCAGGTCGAGTGATCCTTTCATAATTTATCGATTGGTTGGTAACAAATGTATCTGGTTTATTCTAACGCCCCGGGCTCTAAAAGGGTTCACTCTTCATGCTTCATCTTGTACTCGAACACTTTTTCCGTCACGCGTTTTGCAGAATCAGATTCCGGGTCGGGAAAAAGATCATCCAGCGGGGATTGCTGCAGGAAGGTGCGCTGGCGGCCCACCTCCTTCATGGTGCGCATGATCTCGCGGCGTTTCTCCTCTTCTGCTTCGTTGTATTTGTTGTAGAGTTCGATCTGCACCCGGTCAAGATAGTGCAGCTTAAGGGCTTTCAAGGCGCCTTTGGCGGTCAGGTAGGGATCCTTGTCGCGTTTATAGCGGACGCCGGTTTTTTCGGGATGACGTTCGCTCACCGAGTGGCGCTCCAGCACGATTTCGCCAACCAGCCTCGGGAACGGGTGCTCCCGGTCGGCATAGGCCTGCACCGATATCTTCTCATCATTTTTGAACCGGTCGATGATATCACGGTAAAAAACCCTGAGATCGGGATCCTCGAACTGCTGCTCGTTGCAGAGCGATCCGATATAGCTGATCATGTCATCTCCGTACATCAGCATCAGCCGAATCAGCTCTTTCTCATAATTGGGTCTTCTGCCTTGCGCGGGTTCCGGTTTGCTCCCGGCCGCCGATTCCTTGCCCATATCCCGGTAGGCATCGGTATGGGGGGAACCGCTCTCGGCCGGTCTTTCCCCTTCCGTTCTTCTGCGCTCGCGCTCCCGCTGTTTCTGCTCCCGCCTGCGAGCCCGTTCCTTTTCCCTGTCAACCTCCGCCTGGACCTTGTCAAGCTCTTCGAAGAGCACCCGGTCGCCCACCTTGGTCAGCCGGTTCAGGTGCTGCACGTAGGTCTGGCGGCCCACCTGGTCGGGAATATAGGCGATGCTCTGCAAGGCTTCGGTGATCACCTTTTTCTTCTCGGCCGGCTCATCCCAGCGCCCTTCGGCCCGGGCCCGGTTAATCATGTAGGTGAGAAAATCCTCCGACTCCTCCTTCTTCATCTCCCGGAACGATTCCTCGCCGAACTGCCGGACAAAGGAATCGGGATCCTCCCCTTCCGGAAGCTCCATCAGGCGCACATCCATCCCCTCCGATAGAGCGATGTTGATGCCCCGCTTCATGGCGATCTGGCCGGCACTGTCGGAATCGTAGATCATGGTGATAGTATCCCCGTAACGATGCAGAAGCCGTACCTGACCGGGGGTCAAGGAGGTGCCGCTGGAAGCCACCGTGTTTTCAATCCCCTTCTGATGAAGCGTGATCACATCGGTGTATCCCTCCACCAGCAGCACCTCGTCGGTTCTGCGTATTTCGTTGCGGGCGAAATTCACCCCGTAGAGCACCTCGCTCTTATTGTACACTTTGGTCTGCGGGGAGTTGATATACTTGGCTCCCTTCCGCTTACCCAGGATTCGTCCCGCGAAGGCGATCACCTTGCCGGAGGGATTGAAGATCGGGAACATCAGCCGTCCCCGGAAGGTGTCGTAATAGCCCTCGCCACGCTGGCTCTCCTTGATCAGCCCCGCCTCCAGCAGATACTGCTCGTTGAGCCCGGAATCGACAGCTGCCCGGTAAAATTTTTCTCCCTCTGAGGGTGCGTACCCGAGGCCATATTTTTTGATGACCGGGCGTCCGTACCCTCGCTTATCCAGATATTCACGGGCCTTGCCGGCTTCCTCCGACTCCATCAGGTGTCGGTAATAGAATACCCCGGCATAGCGCAGCGCATGGTAAATTCCTTCGCGCAGATGATGTTCCTCGTCAAACTCCGGGTCGGATTCCTGTGGCAGCGACACCCCGTAACGATCGGCCAGCGACCGCATCGCCTCCACAAAACCCACCCCCTCCATCTCCATAACGAAATTGAACACATCGCCCGACTTACCGCAGCCAAAACACTTATAGATATCGAGAGAAGGCGTCACATGAAATGATGGCGTTTTTTCGTCATGAAAAGGACACAACCCTTTATAGCTCCGGCCCGATCGTTTCAGGTTCACATAGTCCGAAACCACCTCCACGAGGTCGGCCGCATCACGAATTTCCTCTTTTTTGCTGTCTGGTATCATCTGGTTTGTTGGTCAGCCGGAACAGACTTGATATCACGGGCGGCTTCAATGCCGAAAGCAGTTCCGGTACATCCTTCTCAAAACTGTGCCATGCTATGATACCGAAAATATATCCAATTTACTTTGGCAAGGACAATAAAAAAGTGACCATGCTACGGGATTTGGACGCACGATTCAAAAAAATATTTCTACCGCAACCTATTGAACCTTCCCCCGTAATACCCTACTATCACATATATAAGACTATTATATCTGAATAGTATATGAACAGAATATTTTTACTCTTCCCACTTGTTCTGCTTCTGTTTTTTGGGGCCCGGGAAGCAAGCGGACAACAATTGGAGGGGCATCAGCTGACGATCCGTTCGGGGCTTGGCTGGCATAATGAAGTTGACGATATCGTATCAATGCTTCATTATCGAAGTTCCTTTATTCCCGTAAGTCTATCCTATGGTCATACCCGAAACAAGCGTACTCATCATATTCAAATAGGTTTGATAACCAGTACCCTTACCAATGAATTCAACACGAATGACCGCACCTATTTTTATATGGAGCTGGAATACAGCTACCGTAACAAACTTACAGACCTTCAACTGGGGCGGTATCCCCTGCTGCTAAACTGGGGCCTCGCATGGTTGAACAGGGGGACCAATATCCACCAACAAATCAACGGCAAGGAACTGAATGACAACGGTTATTTTCACAGTGCACTCGCTGTTCAGCTTTCGGTTCACCGAAAGATCCATAAAAGGCACGGATTTGAATACCGGATCGATCTTCCGCTGCTGACCTACCTAAAACGTCCTGAGTACAAATTCACCGGAACATTCGATGCCGGGAGCTTTCATGGTGGTTTCGAATTTCCACATACCGGCAACCGGCTAGTGTATCGGTACCGTGCCTCCCGATCCCTCATCCTGCATACCACCTTTGATTTCCGTTTCAACAGGCTGGGCGACCAGCCCCAATACCAATCTGTCGACCGATCCTTACTCCTCGGCATAACCATCGGACTGTAATGAACAGCAAGACAACAGCTTTTGTCACCGGTTTTATCATCTTGATCGTCTCCCTTGCAGCCGGATGCGCCGACCCATTGCTGGACAACCAGCCGTCGTCAGACAATACCGGGATGTTTGAAACTGTCTGGACCGATATGGACAGGAATTACTCATTTTTTGAACTCAAGGACGTGGACTGGAACGCTCTTTACGACCGGTACCGGCCCCAGGTCACGGTGGGTGGTAACGACGATCAGCTCTTTGATGCGCTCTCGGCCATGCTCGGCGAACTCAGGGACGGGCATATTACCCTCTACACG
>JAWVYR010000263.1:0-3920 GCA_033722635.1 Balneolaceae bacterium
AAGGACCGTAATTTTTACTTTTTAGAGATGAATACCCGTCTGCAGGTCGAGCACCCAATCACGGAACTGGTTACCGGCGTCGACCTGGTGGCGTTGCAGATCATGGTGGCGGAGGGTAAAAAATTGCCCCTGAAGCAGGATGAGATCACCGCAGAGGGTCACGCAATTGAGTGCAGAATCTATGCTGAGGATCCCCGTGACAATTTCCTGCCGAGTACAGGTACACTCACCAAGCACCGGATCCCTGCCGGTGGCGGAGTTCGGGTCGATCAGGGGGTCGAGGAGGGGCAGATGATCACCATCAATTACGATCCGATGATCTCCAAACTTTGTGTTTGGGGGCGGGACCGGGAGGAATCCATACGCCGGATGCTGAGGGCACTGGATGAGTATGATATTGCAGGTTGTAAGACGACGATCCCTTTTTGCAAATATGTGCTGCAGCATGAAGCCTTTGTAAGCGCCGAATATGACACCCATTTTGTTAAGGATCATTTTGATCCGGAGTTGATAGCGGAGGAGCGGGCCGGGGACAAGGCTGAGGCGAAGGCTATCGCCGCCTCTCTGCTTAAGATACAACAGGGAGCGGTGTGGGAAAACGGCAGTGTGGATTCCAAAAAGAAAAAAGAAGAGACCTCCATGTGGTGGAGGAGCCGCAGAAAAACGTAGCGGTTGGCGGCGTCGGCGATTGTTAATCTAACCGGAGAAGTTGACTTTGAGCGAACCAGACAACAACCTTTTCGACAAGCTCAGGAAGCTTGATACCGAACAGCGTAATCCCGCAACCCGGGAGATCGACCTGGCGGATCCCCTGGAGATCGCACGCCTGATCAACGAGGAGGACAAGAAAGTGGCCCGTCAAGTCGAAAAACGACTCGGCCGTATTGCCGAAGCGATCGAGATGGCCCGCGAGGCATTGCAGCAGGAGGGAAGGCTTATTTACGCCGGAGCAGGGACCAGCGGTCGTCTAGGCGTGCTCGATGCTGCTGAATGTCCGCCGACTTTCGGCACCGATCCGGAGCGGGTCAGGGGGTTGATAGCAGGTGGGAGGGAGGCGATGTTTGTGGCCCAGGAGGGCGCAGAGGATTTTGAGGAGAACGGACGGGAGGCGGTCGACCGGATCGATCTGCAGCCACCTGACCTGTTGTGCGGGCTTGCTGCCAGCGGAAGAACTCCCTACGTGCACGGGGCGTTGAAGGAGGCCCGGAAACGAAGCTGCAAGACGATACTTGTCACCACGGTTCCCGGGGAACAGATCGAACTGGAGGTCGACCTGCTGATCGATGTACCGGTGGGCGCGGAACCGATTATGGGCAGTACCCGGATGAAGAGTGCCACTGCACAGAAGATGATTTTGAATATGATCTCCACGGGGGCGATGATCAGGCTGGGCAAGGTGTATGAAAATGTGATGGTGGACCTGCTGCTGACCAATCGCAAGTTGGAGGAGCGGGCCAAGCGGATCATCATGAATTTTGCCGGGATATCCTACCGGGAGGCGGAGCAGATGCTGGAGGCCTCCGGAGGGCACGTCAAAACTGCTCTGCTGATGGCGTTGGGCGACCTGGACCGGAGCAAAGCAGAAGCTTTGCTTGAAGAGCATGATGGATTTATACGCAGGGCCTTCATAAGCATTCAAGACCAGGGATGAGAAGTTTTTTCAGCATATTGATGTGGATCTGGTTTGTATTCTGGATCCTGGTTTTTTTTCCCGTGATCGTTCTCGTTTATCTCATCACATATCCGTTTGACCGCTATCGGCGAATTCCCAACCGTCTGCTGAAAGGTTTGGGACTATTGATGATCGGGATCAATCCGGGCTGGAAAGTGGAGTTCCGCGGTTTGGAGAGGTATGAGCGGGGTTCGCCGGCCATCTTTGTAGCCAACCATCAGAGTTTCATGGATATGCCGGTCATTTACCTGCTGCCCTGGAAGATGAAGTGGGTGGCTAAGAAGAGTCTGTTTCGCATCCCGGTGCTCGGGTGGATGATCTATATGACCGGCCACTTGGCGATCGACCGCCACAGCATGAAGTCGGTCAGGAAGCTCGATCAACTGGTAGAACCGATTCAACAGGGTATCCCGGCGATGATATTTCCGGAAGGAACACGCACTGCGAACGGTGAACTCAAACGATTCAAAACCGGTGCGTTCCTGCTGGCAAAAAGGTACAATTTTAAACTGTATCCACTCGTTCTTGACGGTGGATATCAGGTGTTGCCATCCGGTAACTGGCGGTTCAGGTTCAATGAGCGATTTATAGTTTCTGTGCAGGAGGGAATAGACCCGGAACAATTTGACACCATCGACGAGTTAAGAAAGCATACATACGATGTCATCAACCGAAAGCTTGATGCGATCCGGCAAGAGGATGATGCAACAAAACCATAGACGGTCTTCAATTGGATAATCTTCAGCGAAAAATAACGGAGGGAGAGCATTCCTACAGGGTACGAATCATGAGCTGCATTGTGGTAGCTGAACTGATCATGCTGGCCCTGATCACTTTCTGGCCCGAACAGAAAGAGGAGCGAACTTACCAGGATATCGTCTATACCGATCAAAACATTCTGGTCGAGGAGGTTCAGATTACCACTCAGGAGAGCTCGCCGCCGCCTCCTCCCAAACCCCAGGTACCGGTACCGGTGCCAAACGACCAGGTGATCGAGGAGCAGGTGCTGGAACTCGAGGATATCGACCTGAGCATCGAACAGGATCCACTGGCTTTGGAGGGGCTCAGCACCGCCGGAAACAACAACCAGGTGGCATCCAATCCCCAGCTGCCGCCCAGCGTGGTGCGGATTGTGGAACCCACCGTACCCGAAGCAGCCAAAAAGGCAAATATCAAGGCGGAGATCTGGGTCAGTTTCCTGGTGAACAAGAAGGGAGAGGTGGAGGAAGCCACCATCTCACAGATCCGGGTGTATGAAGACGAGAATGATTTTAGGCTGGTCGAAACCATCAACTACGGGCTGCCGGAAGCCACCCTCGAGGCCGCCCTCAAATGGAAATTTCGCCCGGCCAAGAACAACGGCCAGCTGGTAAAGGCCTACACCAAGCATATCTTTACCTACGGTTTTTAAGATTGATATAAGGTCGAATTTGATCTATCTTAGCGCACCTTTGGAGAGGTGCCGGAGCGGTCGAACGGGCTCGCCTGGAAAGCGAGTGTACCCTATCCGGGTACCGAGGGTTCGAATCCCTCCCTCTCCGCTGATATATGCTGTTACAGGTGCATTTCCCAAGAAACAGATCTGCTAAAATCGATAGTTGATCACCGGAGGCATGAGATACCTTTCCGGCCGAGTACAATGAGGGAGCGGCCTCCAAACACTTCGGGTAAATCGGTGAATCCCTTCCCGCTCTTAGGTGTTTCTTTGATGCTCGCAGCGGTCAATCGTTATTAAGCCATAATACCTGTTCAGTCGATACAAGTTGCTTGGTGAAGAGATCAGAATGGATGGATATTCCGTTATTTCATGCCAGCATCAATACTGGTTAAAAAATTTGGTAAAATTACCTAATGTGAACTCATCTTATTGAACTGAGAAGTTTTATTTTGGCAGATTACCGTCTACAATAAACAAATGGTGGTATGCTACAGGGATTTATGAAGTTTGCTTTTTGAATAGTAAAGGAGTCTTACTATGAAATTATCAGCTACTGGGGAAAGCCAGCCGCATTATATATATGCCGTCATTTTGATAACCGGTTTGTTCTACCTGGCCGGATGTGGTGTATCCGATGAAGGGAGCGGCGGTTCCGATATCGAAACTGAGCAGCAGTGGTTGATTCCCGAGCAGGAGGTGGTCGACGGCGGACCCGGCCGTGACGGTATCCCCTCGATCGACAATCCCACCTTCGAGTCGGCCAGCCAGATAGGTTGGATCGGGAGCAACAGGCGCATTACAGCGCTCAAT
>JAWVYR010000264.1:0-3903 GCA_033722635.1 Balneolaceae bacterium
AGGAGAGTACAAGATCTTTGGGAATGATGAAAATCTGTCCGATAAGGAAGATCAGGAGGGCAACCGTACCCAGCATCCCCGCCACCAGCAAACCCTTGCGGGCAATGCCGGCAAGCAGCTCCCGGAATTGTTCATCATCCTCGTAAGGCCCGAGATTGAGGAACCTGCGTAATGACAGACGTTGATATTGGCTCATCCCACCCACCTTTTGTGTAGCAGTCGTCGCAGCCACCCGAATAACGAAGGACGCTGCATATAATCCCGCCCGGTTGAATATTATCCCCGGATATACCGTTATTTACTTGTTTTAAAACAGTTTAACACATTAATTTTTAAAAAGATATAGGTAATGTAATTTTCAGCCTGATAAGCGAACCAACCGGCAGGACCACCTCTGGATTGGGAAAACTGTTGTGTCTCAATATGTTGCGGTCGGAAGAGTGGGAATTCTGCCGGTATATCTGATAAATCAGGGAAGGCGGTATTAAAACAGACCGGTTATGGTGCCGTCATCCTCCACATTCATATGCACTGCGGCGGGAACCTGCGGCAGCCCCGGCATCAGCATCATGTTGCCGCAGATGATCACCAGGAATCCGGCCCCGGCCGACAGCTGCACGTCGGTGACGGTCAGCGTGAAATTACCGGGCACTCCCTGCACCTTGGGATTGTCGGAAAGCGAGGACTGGGTTTTGGCGATGCAGACCGGTAGATTTCCATAACCGAGTTCAACAAACCGGTCCAGATTTTTACGGGCTCGTTTTTCAAAGTAAAAATCCTCGGCCCCATAGATCCGGGTGGCGACAGCCGCAATCTTCTCCTCCACCGGCTGCTCACGCCGATACAAGGTCTTCCGTGAGGGATCCGGTTGTTGCTCGATCAGTTCGACTGTTTTTTCAGCGAGTTTCGTGACTCCTTCCCCTCCCTTTGAAAACGCCTCGGAGAGCGCACAGGGAATCTCCATGCGATCGCAGAGGCCGGTTATCATCTCGATCTCCCGGTCGGTATCGGTGTTGAACCGGTTCACGGCGACCACCACCGGCACCTCAAATTTTTTCATATTCATGATGTGCGCTTCAAGATTGGCCAATCCTTTCTCGAACGCCTCCGGATTCTCGCTGGCGAGCTCCTCCGGATCGGGCGATACCCCGCCATGGTATTTAATCGCCTTCCCGGTGGCGACCAGGACCACGGCGGAGGGCCAAATCCCAGAGACGGGACAGACAATATCAAAAAATTTCTCTGCCCCCAGATCAGCCCCGAAGCCGGCTTCGGTCACCACAAAATCGGCCAGCTTGAGGGCGATTTTATTGGCCAGGATGCTGCTGGTGCCGTGGGCAATATTGGCGAAGGGTCCGGCATGCATCAGGGTGGGTACATGCTCCATGGTCTGTACCAGGTTGGGCATGATCGCTTCGTTAAGTACCAAGGCCATCGCCTTGTGAGCTCCTATATCCCGGGCCCGAACCACCCGGCCGGCCCGGTTGTAGCCGACCACGATATCACCCAGCCGCTCTTTCAGATCCTCCCGCGAATCCGCCAGGGCCAGGATCGCCATGATCTCCGAGGCGGCGGTGATCAGAAATCCCGATTCCCGGGGAATGCCGTTGACACGGCCTCCGAGCCCGATGACGATCTGCCGCAGCGCACGGTCGTTCATATCCATCGCCCGGTTCCAAAGGGGTTGCGTAATGTCGATTTCAAGCTCGTTGCTTTTGAAGATATGGTTGTCGAGCATGGCCGCGAGCAGGTTGTGCGCGGTGCCTACGGCATGGATATCCCCGTTGAAATGGAGATTGATCCGCTCCATCGGCAGCACCTGCGAGTACCCTCCTCCGGTGGCCCCGCCCTTGATACCGAAGACCGGCCCCAGGGAGGGCTCCCGGAGTGTGATCATGGCGTTCTTGCCGATTTTTTGCAGGCCCTGTCCCAGCCCGATCGAAGTGAGGGTTTTACCCTCCCCGGCAGGCGTGGGTGTCATGGCGGTGACCAGTATCAGCTTGCCGTTCGGACGATCACGGAATTTTTCCAGCACTTTCAACCTGATCTTGCCGGTATATTTGCCGTAAAATTCAAAATCATCCTCCGCAAGGCCGAGCAGCGCCATAAATTGCCGCATATGTTTCATAGGGGCTTTCCGGGCGATATCGATGCTGTCAGTCATACCTTCAATTTATTAGGGACTCAGGAGTAACCGGCAGTTACGATAGCAAAAGATCGGCATAACTACCAACAGAAGACTTCTTAAAGAGAATATTTTTTGTAGGGGAAAGCCTGAAATTTACCTGCATTGGAATTTCGCCCCTTGTTCCTTCTAACCCGGTCTGTCCAGTTGAGAATTTCGGCCTCATGTAACCATCTGTATCCGAATTCGTCGTACGGTTGGTTGTATGGGGGATTCTCCCGCCGCTGAGGATGCATCGGGACTTTATGATGGCAGCCTCCGCACCGATAACAGAATCATAAATGAAATCTGCTTCACGTAAAAACATATATCTGTGCACCATGGAGAAACTGAATAAAGAAATTAAAAGCGATTCAGAGAGGCTTGAGGAGCTGCTCGATGAAGCCTTTGAGTTGAGAGAAAAAGGCCAATATGAACAATCGAATGAACTTTTCGGTGTGATATACAAGCATTTCCCCGATCAGCACCAGTGCCTGCTTCAGCAGGCGTTCAATGCGATGCTGGAGACGCGCCCCAGTCAGTATGTAAAATATGCCAACGAGTTTTTGAAGATTCCCCGGGACCAGCGCAAAGCGATCGGTGATGATCTGCTGCTCTCCTTTTATCACAATCTCGGGGTGGCCTATATGATGATCGAAGCCTCGGGGCGTTCGGAAGAACTGCAGCTGAAAGCCTACCGGTCGTTCCAGTGGGCGCTGGAACTCAGTTGTGAACCGAAGACCCTGCTCTGCATTGGTGAGCTTGCCATGATGCGGGGAAAAAAGGAGCGTGGCACCCAATACCTGGAACTGGCCGCCGAGATGGGCGAGGAACGGGCCGCAGAAATACTGGAGTCCCAAACTTTCAACTCCGACAAGATTGAGATCCTGATATCGGCCGGAAACGGCTGAATGCCGGTGCTTCATGACTACATCATCGTTAGCCTAGTATGCTTCATTCAGATCGATATAGTCGCCGGAGGAGTCTCGCCCGATTCCGTAATCAAGCCTGATATTGATCTTTTCCGACCGGGAAAATTGGAAACGGATGCCAAGGCCGGCAGTATATTTAATGGTATCAAAAGCCAGGTCCGCCGGTCGATCGAACACATCGGCAACTCCGGCAAAAGCTACGAACCCCACTCGCCAAAACAGCGGCACATACCGGTATTCCAGTTGCAGGGCGATCAGGTTGCGGTCGATATATCGAACTGAGGAGTATCCTCGCATTACACCGCCCACCGACGGCAACAGCCTGAACGGCACTGTACCGGCGGTACCCTCGACCACCGCCTGTACGGCCAGCACCTGCCGTTCATGAATCGCAAGGTATTTCCTGAGATCGATAGAATAGCGGGTGAACCCGAAATCACTGGCGAATCCCTTGACGGAGGTATCGATCGTCAGTCGATGCAGGCTGCCTCTCGAAGGATAGAAGTGATTGTCGCGGGTATCCAGGCGAAATACGGTACCGAGCGTCGAGGTAAGAGTGGTGCCGCTTCCCGGAACGGGATTCGCCCGGGATGCAAGCCTTCCAACGGGATCCTCCGGATCGATCTCTCCATACCGCAGAGAATAACCGATCCCCGCAAATAGTCCCTTTTTTATTCGGAAAGCTGCATCAACGGAAACCTGAAACATGGTTTCGGTGAATTTTTCCTTGTTGTCCGGATCGGTATCATTGCCGATGCCGTAGAAGGAGGTGGGCCACTCCTTCACGGCCATTTTGCCCGAAAGGAG
>JAWVYR010000265.1:0-3897 GCA_033722635.1 Balneolaceae bacterium
AAGTTAACTGCGTTATTTCCATTAAATTGCGGACAGTATCTTGAAAAAAATCATTCTTGCATCCGGCAGCCCCCGGAGAAAAAAACTTCTCGAGCAGATCAACCTGGTCTTCAGTGTGGAGGTGCCCGGGATTCGCGAAACTTACGATCCTGATCTGGATCCCGACAGGATCGTCAAACTTCTGTCTGCGCGCAAAGCCAAACAGGTGGCAGGGAATCATGAAGACACCCTGGTGATCGGTGCCGATACCATTGTGGTCTTTCAGGCCCGGATTTTGGAAAAACCCGGTTCGAGGCAGCAGGCGATAGAGATGTTGCTGGCGTTGAGCGGGAATACACATCAGGTTTTTACCGGAGTTACAATGATTAAAACGGACGGATCGGGAAACATTCACTCGGAAAAATCGTTTTTCGAGAAGACCGATGTCACTTTCGGCTCCATCGAACGCCGTGAGGCGGAAGCGTATGTTGATACCGGCAGCCCGTTCGACAAGGCCGGCGGCTACGGGATCCAGGATGATTGGGGCTCGGTTTTTATCCAAAAAATTAAAGGTGATTACTACAATGTAGTGGGATTCCCACTGCACGCCTTTTATCAAAATCTAAAAAGTTTTGCCCCTGAGCGACTTCCCCAAAGTAAAAAGCAGACTGCTGATGAACGTTAGATCCTGCATATTATCCGTGGCCTATTGCCTCTCGCTGGTACTCCTGCTGGGGGCGGTCACCGCCCACGCCCAGCTGACCAATGAGTACTACGTGGCCGATCAGCTGCTCAAACGCCAGCGGTACGAAGACGCCTACCGAATCTTCAAGCGGCTTCACGAGGCCAATCCCGGCTCCTACATCTATATGGAAAAGGCCACTGAGTGCCTGATCAATCTCAAACGGTATGAAGAAGCGATCAGCCTCGCGGAGAAATCGGTTGAGGGTGGTTTCTTTCCCGGCTCAGCCCGCATAAGGCTCGGAGAAATTCATCATATCAAGGGTGACACCACCCATGCCTATCAACTCTGGGAAGAGACCGTGGAGCAGCATTCCGGCAATCTGCAGATCTATATCCAGGTGGCCCGTTCGCTTCGCGAACGAAGGGCTTTCGACCGGGCAATCTCCATTTTTGAGAAAGCCGAAAAACGTTTTAACAACACCACGCTGCTCTCCTCCGAGATGGCGGGCACCTATCTGATGGCCGGTGCGTACGATCGTGCGATACGCGAATTCCTGGATATGGTGAAGGAACACCCTAAGCGGATAGATTTTGTTCAGACCAGCCTTATACGCTATAAAGACAACTACCTCTATGATACGGCCATTCTGGAGATCTCCGATTTCCTCGATGAGCTGCACCGGGATCACCCCGCTTATCACAGCATGCATCAACTGCAGCTGTGGCTGCTGATGGAGCGCACCCTCTATGATCGCGCGCTCGCCACTGCACGAAACTATGAAGAGCGGACAACCAGCCCCACCTTCAGTCTCTACAGCCTGGGCCCACGCCTGCTCTCGCATCAGCAGTTCGATCTGGCCGAGCAGGCCTACCGCTACTATATCGAGAACAATGTGGCCTCGGTAAAATACCAGAGCATGGAGGAACTGGCCCGCGTTTATATCGAATGGGCCGAATACCTCTCGGATTTTAATCTTGCCTATTATCACAAACGGGATTCGCTCTTTCAGGCCGCGTCCACCACGCTGGAGGAGCTCAACAGGCAGGCTCCTTTCTACGACCAGATGGGGCGGGTTCTGATCATGCAGGCGGAACTGGCCCTCGATCACATGCACGACATCGATCTGGCCCGGAAATATCTTGGAGAACTGGACAGCAGGGAAAACAATATTTCCGCCGCACAGCGGGCCTATGTCGATGGCAGGATCAAACTCTACAATCGGGAATTCGACTTGGCCCGCATCGCTTTCACCAGGAGCAATAAGCAGGAGCGTCTCGGAGAACTTGCGGATAAAACCCGTTATTTTCTGGCACTGACCGATTTTTACGCCGGCGATTATGAATTCGCAAAGATTCAGTTGAACGCCCTCGAACGGCAGACGACCTCCAACTATGCCAACGATGCGGTTGAACTGCGCGCCTGGATACAGAAAGGAATGAACAGCGATTCCACCGGTTCGATCCTCGAACCGTTCGCCGACGCCGTGGAACATTTCCAGAAAGGCAAGGATCGGGAGGCGCTGGCTACCCTGCTTCCGCTACTGACTGCAGATCAATACTACCCGCTGGCCGAAGAGGCCCTGCTGGAACTCGGTAGAAACATCAAACCGAACATGCTGCAGCCCGTCTACTCCCTGATCAGCGGTTATCTCGGGCGGTGGGGAAAGCACTCCCCGCTGAGGGAACGGTTGATGTGGGTTAGGGCCCGTATCGCCGACCAGGTGATCACGAAGAATTCCGCTATCAAGAACAGGGCAGCCGTCCCGGCTTCTCCGGAATCCGGCACCGCGGAGGATCGACCTATTGATGCATCGTCAACACTGGAGGTCGTCCCCCTGCCCTCCGGAACCGAGAAGTTAATTAAACTTTATGAGGATATCCTGCTGGAGTTTCCACAGGGATTCTACGCCTCTTTCGCCCGCCAACGCATACAGGAACTCGAAGAAATCCAAACCTGAACCCATGAAAAAAATATTGCTTACCAGCGCACTCGTTTTCAGCCTGGCGTTCACCTCCGTCGCGCAGCAACAGATATATATCCCCATGGATGCCTCGCAAACCAACCATCTGAAGGCGTACGGCATCATTTTCAACAATCTAAAGGAGGGCAACCCGGCGAAATGGCTGCTCAACTACCAGGGTGGCAGCTTCATGACCGGCTACAGCGATGAGCTGCTTCGCGAATGCCGCCTGAAAAATGTATCGGTCGAGGTGATCAGCCAGTCGAAGGCCGCAGGCATCATCGCCGAAGTGGAGCAGCCGGATGTCAATACAGCCGTGATCAATCTGGACAAGGCGCCCAAGATCGCTGTCTACACGCCTAAACAAGCGCTTCCCTGGGATGATGCGGTTACTCTGGCGTTGAGCTACGCCGAGGTGGAATATGACAAGATATGGGATCCGGAGGTGCTTTCCGGGAAACTGACGGAATATGACTGGCTGCACCTGCATCATGAGGATTTTACCGGCCAGTACGGCAAATTCTGGGTCTCCTATCGGAACCACCCCTGGTATATCACCCAAGTCCGCCAGATGGAGGCGATGGCCAGCGAGCTCGGATACAACAAGGTGAGTCGGGAGAAGAAAGCGGTGGCCCGTGAGATCAAGAAGTATGTGGGCAACGGGGGCTTCCTCTTCGCCATGTGTTCCGGTACCGACACCTTCGACATCGCCCTGGCGGCGGAGGATGTGGATATCGCCGCCACCCCTTTCGACGGGGATCCGGCCGATCCCAACGCCCAGCAAAAACTCGACTATTCCAAGACCCTGGCCTTTACCGATTTTGATATCAGCCTGGATCCACGGGAATATGAACATGCCGACATCGATGTTCCTGTTCGCCAGAACCAGGTGGGACAGATGCTCGATTTCTTCACGCTTTTCGAATTCTCCGCCAAGTGGGACCCGGTGCCTACCATGCTGACCCAAAATCACGTCAGCAGCGTTCGGGGTTTCTACGGGCAGACCACCGCTTTTCAGAAAGACAAAATCAAGGAGTCGGTGGTAATCATGGGTGAGAGTCCACGACGCAACATGGTCAAATATATTCACGGAAATTACGGCCGCGGAACCTTCACCTTTTACGCCGGACACGACCCGGAGGATTACAAACATCTGGTCGACGATCCCCCGACCGATCTCAGTCTCCATCCCAACAGTCCGGGCTACCGGCTGATACTGAACAACATCCTGTTCCCCGCCGCCAAGAAGAAAAAACGAAAGACGTGATCACAG
>JAWVYR010000266.1:0-3888 GCA_033722635.1 Balneolaceae bacterium
AACCGCGAGCTGGAGGGCGTTACCGGAGTTCAGGCTCCCGATGACACCACGCTTGTTTTCGAGCTGGTCTCCAAAGACCCTCACTTTTTGCAGAAGCTGGCTTCACCCTACGGAGTGGTATACCCGCGTCAGGCGGTAAGCGGTACCGCACAGAACCGGAGTTTTTCGGCTGTCGGCACGGGTCCCTTCAAACTCTCCCAGCAGCGCGGCGACAGCCTCTATATCCTGGTACAAAACAAAAAATACCGGCAGAAAGGAGTCCCCGCCATCGATCGGCTGGATATCAGGGTCAGGCGCCGGGAATCGACGTTGTTTAAAGACCTGGCGGAGGGGGATGTTCATCTGATCCCCGAGATCGGCCCTGCAACCATGCAAACCGTTATGGACAGCACCGGATCGCTTCGCAGCCAATACCGGGATCGTTTCACCCTTGACAAAACAGAAGCCCTGACCTACTATGAATTTATTTTCTATCCCGAATCAGCTTACGGCTTGGAGTCAGTCATCTGGGCGATGAGCAAGGCCGACAAAAAGGGGTTGCTGCCGGGCATCCCTTCCGGTTTGAAGCAGATAAACCTCAATGTCGAAAAGAACCTTCCCAGTCCCGACACCGTCGAATCGCCGCTCCTGACCACCTACGCTGATGATCCTTTTATGCGGTATTTCATTACGCAGCTCACCAACCAGCTACAGCCGGCAGGGGTCGACCTGGAGATGTCCCGAATACGTACCCCCAATATCAACACCGCTTTCTTCTTTACCCGGCATGCCCCGCTCTACACAGGGGATCCGCCACCGTCGATATCCCACACGTTGGCTGATTTCTCGATCAGGCAGACGGCATTGCGAATTAATGAACTGAAGAATTTGTCATTTAATAAATACCCCTGGTGGATAGACCTGCGCAGGGTCGAACTGCCCGGGATCGATCAACTTCAGTAATCTTTTGAAATGAAGCTTGCGGTCATAGCAAATCCGAAGAAGTATTCCATCAAAGAGCTGTTTGCCCAAACACTCGATTGGGCCGCCGAGGAGCAGATTCCGCTCTACCTTTCAAAAGATTTGAATAAAGTCTCGGAGACAGAGGCTGAGCCTCCTATCGAGGTTGTGGAGAGTGAAGCGGAAGCGGTCGACCGGGCCGATATCGTCGTCGCTATCGGCGGTGACGGCACAATTCTGTACAGTGCCCGGCTGGTGAAAAGCAAGGAAAAACCGGTCTTGGGAGTGAACAGCGGGCGTCTCGGTTTCATGGCCAATACCCAGCAGGAAAATCTACACTACGCCCTCGAACAGATCAGGGAAAGCAACTATCGGTTGGATCGGCGCTACATGCTGCAGGCTGTCGATGGGGAAGGGAATACCTACCATGCACTCAACGAGTTTCTTTTCACCAAAAAAGATACCACCTCGATGGTAGCGATCGATGCGGAATACGACAATATGTTCATCAACAAATACTGGGCGGACGGCCTGATCGTAGCCTCCCCCACCGGTTCGACCGCCTACAACCTCTCCAGCTTCGGCCCCATAGTGATGCCCAATACCAATGTGATGGTGGTCACCCCGATCAGTCCGCATACGCTCACCACACGCCCGCTGGTTCTGCCCTCAGACAAGTCGCTAAAAGTTACGGTCGAAGAACAGAACCACGAGGTGATTTTCTCTTATGACGGGGAAATTGTGGAGATCGATTATCCCTTTGAGGTCGATATCAAGAGATCCGATTTCACCATCGATCTGATCGAGCTGCCGGACCAGAGTTATTTCGACACCCTGCGCAACAAGCTGATGTGGGGAATGGATTTCAGGGAAAGAATGTAATCAGCAGGCCGTCGAAATGACCTATGGAAAGGTAATTTCTGTTTAACAATTGAAATATTAATCAAAAAGGTTGAAAAAGTATTATGAAAGTAACGGTTGTAGGAGCCGGCGGCAATGTCGGTTCATCGGTAGCCATGGCAGTGGCACAACGAGATTTTGCAAAAGAAGTGGTAATGGTCGACATCGTCCAGGAAAAGGATGGGGATAAGATTTACCCCTCCAAGGGGCGTGCGCTCGATCAGTGGGAGTCGGCTCCCATTCACAGTTTCGACACCAAACTGACGGGTACGGTCGAATATGGACCTACGGAGGGTTCCGATGTGTGTGTGGTTACGGCGGGCGTGCCCCGCAGGCCGGGCATGAGCAGGGATGACCTCCTTGAAACCAATGCGGGTATTGTAGAAGAGGTTACGGAAAACCTGGTGAAGCACTCCCCCGACACCATCCTGATCATCGTATCGAACCCGCTTGATGTGATGGCTGAGGTGGCATATGAAACCAGCGGCTTTGATGCCAAGCGAGTGATGGGCATGGCCGGAATCCTGGATACCGCCCGTTTCCGAGCCTTCATCGCCGAGGAACTGAAGGTCTCGCCCAAGGATATCCAGGCGCTGCTGCTGGGCGGACATGGAGACACCATGGTTCCGCTCCCCCGGTACACCACCATCTCCGGCATTCCCGTAACCCAGTTTATCAACAAAAAACGGCTGGATGAAATAGTGGAACGCACCAAGAAAGGGGGCGGCGAGCTCGTCAATTTGATGGGCACCTCGGCCTGGTATGCCCCGGGAGCTGCAGCCGCACAGATGGTTGAAGCGATACTGCTCGACCAAAACCGCATTTTTCCCTGCGCGGCCCGTCCGGAGGGTAAATACGGGTTGAAAGACCTATTCATCGGGGTTCCCGTCAAGCTTGGCAAGGGCGGTATCAAAGAAATAATTGAAGTTGATTTAAACGAAAAAGAACAGGAACTTCTACAAGAATCAGCTGATCACGTTCATTCCGTTCTGGAAGAGTTCAGACAGCTGATGAACAAGTAAAATCGCAAATAAATGAAGAACTAGGCTTCTTCACTACTTGCATTTTAAGCAGAAAGGCGCTCCGATCACAGAGCGCCTTTTTGTGTTTCGGCAATACCCGGTCGCTATGGAGCCGACACAAGCTCGATATCCTTGGCTATCAGCCCCTTCTCATTCTCTTCCAGGTCAAATGCAAAGATCAGATCGCGGCTCGGCAGGTAACTGGTATCGAAGTCCTCCTCGAACTGTGAGATATGGGCAAAAACCGTCCGGTAGGGAGATTCTTCAAACCGTGAGTCGGTAACCCATAGTTTGTCGTTAACATTTTTCAGATATCGCATGAAACCATAGCCGTCGTTGTGCGAAAAGTCGTAGCAAACGCCCCTCACCCTGGAGCCGACTTCGCCCCAATCGTATGGCGAATCGATCGGCAGCAATCCCGGGATCAGGTAACCAGACATGAACAGGTCCACTTCCCTCCGCAGGGCGGATGAAACGTTGTCGAAACCGATCAGTTCCACCCGGCAGCCTTTTTCCTGTACCGCGTTGACCACGCTCACATAACTGCCGTCGCTGGTCAGCAGCACAATTTTATGATGGTCATCGGCCTGAGTGATCATATCCACAGCCATATCCATGGCTACAGTCGATTTGGTGATGGTCTCCCCGGTTTCGTCATCCCTGTAATAATGCACCGGTTTCTCGATCACTTTGTATTCGAAATCACGCAGCACCTCGCAAAATCGGGTGGTTTTGCTTCGGTAGCTGGAATCTTCCTTGGCTCTTCGCTCATCATAGGCCAGATACACATTCATACGGTTGGGCTGTGCATCATTCCGGCAGGCAAATTTCCTCAATATATCATACCGGAGACCGTACCCCCCGTTCATCGTCACATTGATCGCATCTACATAAACGCCGACCTTGGTCTCGATTCCCATAATCGCAGCTGTAATATTTGCTTAATATTATCGGTAATAATTTCGGGCAACAGCGAGCAGTAGAACAATAATGTATGGCTGGCTCACGCTGCCTTTTGTGCTGAGTT
>JAWVYR010000267.1:0-3824 GCA_033722635.1 Balneolaceae bacterium
CTTCAGCCAGTGGCTGGGAATCGAGATCGGGGAGATCCGGCCCGGTGCGGTAGAATTATCGATGACGGTACGCGAGGAGATGACCAACGGGTTCGGCCTCTCCCACGGCGGTATCGCGTTTTCGCTGGCCGACAGTGCCCTTGCATTCGCCTCCAACACCCACGGCCGCATCGCCGTAGCCCTTGAAAACAATATCAACTATGTGAAGAAAGTCAAAGCCGGCGACCGGCTGTCAGCCGAAGCTACCGAGGTGAGCAAAAGCCGGCGAATCGGCGTGTACAAGGTTTCCATTGAAAACCAGGATGGTGCGAAAATCGCCGATTTCCGGGGCACGGTGTTTCGGACCGGTGATTACCATTTTGGGGAGGACTTGTGATCATGGCCGTTAAGGATCCCACGCCGGTTCAAGTCTTCAAACTTCTGCCTGGGATTTATTGGCAAGTAACGGCTATGTCGGCCGGAAACTTCTCTTTAGCTCTTTTCATGCTTCCGTCTTGCAAAATAGAAGCTTCTGCTTAATAGATGAGAAGTTTCTTAATTCTCATCTTGAAGCTTCTGAACGGTAATTTGGAAGCTTCCGGTTTGTGAGTTTGAAACCTGCCGGTTATCGCCGCTCAACCTTGAAAATGAAAACCCATTTAGCGGTTCCTCCGAACAGCCGGTCCCCTTCCTCTTTGGCGGCTACATTCATATGCAATATCACCGGATTGCCACTTCGCAATGCATCGACGGATATCTCTACATTTTCCGATCCGAACGTTTTCAGCAATTGGGCATCCTCAACTTCAAATTTGTCGATGTACATCGTTTTTCCGTCCGATTCGGTTGCCAATATTTTACCCGGCTGTTTTCCGGAAAATATCCCACCACCGCGAACCGAGACTCTGAATGTCAACGCTTCATCAGGATCCAGTTTGAAACCGATCTTCCGGCCCTCCCTGATCTCCCTTTCATTCACCATAGCTCTTATATTCCAAGCATCCACATCAAAAGCGTGATATCCCAGACTTGCGGTTTCGAAGGTGACATCGATGTGGGCCTGTTGTTTTTGGACGGTTGAATCTACCTGTACCAGCATCGAGAAGATGAGAAAGAGTAAATAATACATGGCTTCGATAATTGGTTAATTATCAATGGCTTACCTATATGTTATTTACTTGAATCCTTATAAAATTGCAATTTGTTTCTGGGAAAATGGAAAATTTATCCAATCAATAACCTCACAGCAGCCTATAGTGAATCTCACTAAATGGTAAAACTTAGAATTATTCGTTTCGAATAATATAGAGGCTGGAGATGCTGAATTAAATCCAGCATGACAAGTTTGGGATAGTTTAATTCATTTCAACCTTAGGCAAAAACTTGAACCTTTTCCGATTAAATCCAAGCCTTGAATTTAAAAAGGGGATCTTATAGAATAACAGGGGTTGTCAACTGTTCATTACTGATAGTTCATTGTCGTTTAAAATCCGTGAATGAAGCAGATCTCCGTATCGTTTCATAATCTTCGTGCCGTTCTGCAGTTATGTAGATCGACAACTGCACATAGTACAGGAGATAGCAGCAAGCACGATCGAATACCGTAAAACCAATGTATAAATCAGGATACCAAACATGAGCAGCGAAGCTTTCATCATCGACGCCGTACGAACCCCCATCGGAAAGCTGCGGGGAGCCCTCTCCCCGATCCGGGCCGACGACCTGGCTGCCATCACTATCCGGGAGCTGATGCACCGCAACAACAGCGTTGACCCGGAACGGATCGAAGATGTGATCTTCGGCTGTGCCAACCAGGCCGGCGAGGACAACCGCAACGTGGCACGGATGGCCGCCCTGCTGGCGGAGCTGCCGGTAACGGTGCCCGGCGAGACGGTGAACCGGCTATGCGCATCCGGGATGAGCTCGGCGGTGTCGGCCTATCGAGCGATTAAAGTGGGAGAAGGCGATCTCTTTATCACCGGCGGAATGGAGCATATGACCCGCGGCCCGGTCGTGCTGGGTAAGGGATCCCGTCCCTATTCCGGCGTCAACGAGATGCACGACAGTACCTTCGGCTGGCGGTTCGTCAATCCGAAGATGGAGGCACAGTATGGCTCGGAAGCGATGGGAGAAACAGCCGAAAATATCGTGGACAAATACGAGGTCAGCCGGGAAGACCAGGACCGGTTCGCCTACCGATCGCAGATGAAGGCGGCGGAAGCGACCGAATCGGGGCGCCTGGGCAAGGAGATTGTCGCGGTGAACATTCCGCAGCGCAAGGGGGAGCCGGCAGTTTTCGAAAAGGATGAATTCATACGTCCCGATACCTCTATGGAAGCCCTGGCCAACCTTCGACCCGTATTTCGTGAAGAAGGATCGGTTACCGCCGGCAATTCCAGCGGCCTCAATGACGGATCCTGTGCCATGCTGGTGGCCGGGGAGCAGGCGATAAGTGATTTCGACCTGGAGCCGATAACCCGGATCGTCGGTTCAGCCGTGGTGGGGGTGGAGCCTCGCATCATGGGAATGGGTCCGGTCGGTGCCACCCGCAAGGCGCTGGAGCGCACCGGGCTGTCGCTCGACCAGATGGATATCATCGAACTGAATGAGGCGTTCGCCGCACAGAGCCTGGCGGTGTTGCGGGAGCTGGGCATCGACGACGATGACGAACGGGTGAATCCGAACGGCGGGGCGATCGCATTGGGCCATCCGCTGGGGATGTCGGGCGCCCGTCTGCTACAGACCGCCTCGATTGAGCTGCATGAACAGGAGAAGCAGTATGCCCTCTGCACGCTTTGTGTGGGAGTTGGACAGGGAATGGCAGTTGTCCTGGAAAAAGTTTAATCGTTATTGGTTATTCGTTATTAATATATTCCTTCCAATGATTCACTGTTAATAAAAGGGAGATGCTATGAATAAGAAGAAAAAAGAAATAAATTCATTTGAAGATCTGGAGGTTTGGCAGGTAGGCCGAACAATAAGAAAAGATATTTTTGAACTTGTTAAAAAGTTTCCGGACCTGGAAAAATATCGTTTAATCGATCAGATGATCCGTTCGTCCCGGTCAATTTGCGATAATATCTCGGAAGGGTATGGACGATTTCATTATCAGGAAAACATACAGTTCTGCCGGGTATCAAGGGGATCAGCATATGAATTGATAAATCATCTTTTAACAGCTTACGACTGTTTATATATCTCTGATACCGAACTCAACGATTATCGAAAACGCATAACTCGTTGTATAAGATTAATAAATGGTTATATCGGCTATTTACATAGAGCAAAATCGGCTTCCTCAACAAGTGAAGAGCCTATATCCTATACACCAAACTACACACAATAACGAATAACCATTAACCAATAATGCATAATCTACGAATTCGAGGGCTACAGACCCGTCATCCACGAAAGCGCCTACATCCATCCCCTGGCCGCAGTGACCGGTAATGTGATCATCGGCAAAGATGTGTATATAGGGCCGGGGGCTGCGCTACGGGGCGACTGGGGCAAGATCGTAATTAACGACGGTTGCAACGTCCAGGAGAGCTGCACCATCCATATGTTCCCGGGCACCACCGTGGTGCTGGAAGAGAGTGCCCATATTGGCCACGGGGCGGTGATCCACGGCGGGCATATCGGCCGCAACTGCCTGGTGGGGATAAACGCGGTGGTGATGGACCGGGTGAAGATGGGCGAGGAGTGCATCGTCGGGGCACTGACTCTGATCAAGGAGGGCACCGAGATTCCCCGGAGAAAGGTAGTGGTCGGCAATCCCGGCAAGATCGTCAAGGATGTAACTGATGAGATGATGAAGTGGAAGAGTGAAGGCACCAAACTCTACC
>JAWVYR010000268.1:0-3817 GCA_033722635.1 Balneolaceae bacterium
CGGCGAGTACTGGAATGCGCGGAGCAGTCAGATACTCAAAAGGGGAGAGCAAGCCGAAGTGGTGGATGTTCACGGACTCACCATGGAGGTGAAACCCCTCTCACCCGACAATTCCGGGTAATATATCTTTTCATCCTGCCCCCGGGAACGGTACCCTGCCCGAAAACCGATAATCAAGATGACATTTGGTTTCATTTTTAACCATATTAGGATAAACAGCTAAATCAAACGGAGTTCTTATGGACAGTCCCGGTGGATTCGTGGATTCTTTAACCTGGATTATCACTATTGCGGTGCTGGCAGCCATCCTGCTGCCCCAGATGTTCAAGATATTGAGGGAGTATGAACGGGCAGTTGTCTTTCGTCTCGGCAAGTATATCAAGACCAAAGGCCCCGGCCTGATCGTACTGATTCCATTCATCGATAAGATCGAGCGGGTGGATATGCGGGTGCTCACCATCAATGTGGAGCGCCAGGAGGTGATCACCAAAGACAACGTCACGGTCAATGTGGATGCGATCACCTTTTTCAGGGTGGTCAATGCCGAGCAGGCGATCATCCAGGTAGAACAGTATATCGAAGCTACCACCTGGCTGGCCCAGACCACACTTCGCAGCATCGTGGGCCAGGTTGAGCTCGATGAGCTGCTAGCCAACCGTGAAAAGATCAACAAAAAGATTCAGGAGATCATCGATCGGCAGACCGATCCGTGGGGCATCAAGGTGGTGTCAGTGGAGGTTCGTGATGTGGTTCTGCCCGAAAACATGAAACGCGCCATGGCCCGCCAGGCAGAAACCGAACGGGATCGCCGCGCCAAGGTAATCAACGCCGAAGGCGAATACCAGGCAGCCCAGCGGCTGGTGGAAGCGGCCGAGATGATGCAGACCGCTCCGATCGCTTTGCAGCTGCGTTACCTGCAGACGATGAGTGAGGTGGCCGAGGAGAACGTGAGCTATGCGTTTTTCCCGCTTCCGATGGACTTCCTCGAAGGATTCCGCAACCTGGCCAAGGGAGCGAACATCGATATCTCAGGATCCGGATCTGGTTCCGAATCGGAGTAGGAGACACAGTTAACGTGCTATCGCTATTTTTAAACCTACCAGGTTTCCAAAACCTGGTAGGTTTTTTACCCTTTCGTGGCCCCTAAAATTTCACCTATCGTGCAAGGGATAGGGTACCGAGACGTATTCACGAGATTTGAGTATTCTGAGACATGTGTGATCGTAATTTACCTCACACCCGCCTGTGCCTTCACCCCGGCGGAGTTCACCATCAGATCGAACAGCTCGGTGTTGCGAGTCAGCCCGTCAACCTGATTCAGCTCCGGAGCGATGACGACCAGCTCCACGTAGTCCGAGGTATGCGCCGTGCTGGTCCAGTTGATACCGATATAGTTGGCCAGCAGCGCGCCGAGCACCGCTGTAGGCTCACTCTGTTCGCGGTAGGGTGTTCGATACTGCCCTTTCAACGCCCCTGTTATCATATTCACCTCCTCCGGGGAAAGACCGATATCGGTCGCGTGCTTGACCCGCTCCCTGATCCGGGATTCAGAACTGGATTCATCCAGATCGTCGAGCACCCATTCGCTGCTGCGCCGGAATCGATAGAGGTTTTTCAACAGGTCGTCCGAAGCAGTGTAGCGATCACCCATACCATTTAGTCCGGGATTGCCGGTGCCGTGATCGGTGGTGATAATCAACAGCGTGTCATCCCTGCCCTCGACAAAGTCCAGTACGGTTCCGAGCGTCTCATCAAAAGCGATCTGATCGTAGATCAGTCCGGCCGGGTCGTTGTCATGCCCCCCGTGATCGACACGGCCCCCCTCGATCTGCAGGATAAACCCGTCACGGCTTCGGGAAAAACGGTCGAGTGCGATCCCGGCCATCTCGTTGAGCGTGGGCACGGATTGCTCAATTTCTTTCACATGGTTGCGGTCGATTGTGTAGGGCAGATGGGAGTCGGCAAAAAGTCCAAGAAGTTTTCGGTCGGTCGACAGCAGGTTCAGATCCTCCCGGTCCCGGACCACCTGGTAGCCCTCCCGGCGGTAGGCCGTCAGCAGATCCCGTTCATCATCCCGCTCCGATGCCACGAAATGGCGCAATCCTCCGCCCATCAGCAGGTCGTATTTATGCTCCAGGTATTGTACCGCAATCTCATCCTCCATCTCCCGGTAAGGAACATTGGTACCGAAGCCGGCCGGGGTGGCGTGGGTGATGCGGGTGGTGGTGACCAGCCCGGTCTTTTTTCCCGCCTCCTGGAATATTTTCAATATCGGTTTGTAACGCTCGCCGTTGGGACCCACATTGATCGCCCCGTTATTCAGGCGCCGCCCGCATGCCCATGAAGAGGAAGCAGCGGCCGAATCGGTGACCGGGGAATTGTTTGATGCCATATCCATCAATCCGCGGTGATACGTTCGATCGGAATCATAGAGTTTCATCCAGTTCGACTGCCTTCCATACTGCCACCGGCTTATCAGATCCGCAAGCATCAGGGTGCCGCTACTCATGCCGTCGCTGACCATGAAAATCACATTTTCCACCGAGCCCCCTTCGACCAGGCGCATGGGCTTGTCATCCGTGGATATCAACGCCGGGGCCAGGGCAAAGGAGGAGAGCATTCCCGTTTTTAGAAAATCTTTCCGGGAGAACTTGTCACTATCCTTGTTGAATGAGCTCATTTTATATCGATTTTCTATCTCCGATTCACAGATCCTGTTCTCTTTCAATTGAATATATAAAAAGTGTGGGGGGAAGTCCCGTCGACATCCCTCCAATGCGGCCCTTTTGTTATTTTCTTCCGAAAGTCCTGTGATACAATTGCCTGAACCTACCGGAACGGATATCGAAGGTAGGTTCAAACCGATCGACCCCGATCACCTGCGTGGAATCGTCATTGAAAAGCAGCCTGTAGTTCCAGACAAACGGGGTATTGCGTTCGGTGAGCCAGAGGTCGGAGCGGCCGAACCGGAGATCATGAAACAGAAGGGTTTCCGAACCCCGGCTGACCGCGTAATAACCGTTGGAAAACCAGATGAGTCGCTCCATCGCCACCTGATCAATATAGGGTTGTATCAATTCCGAGCGCTGCGGGATGGGGTGCAACTTGATCTCCCTGTCGTCATCAAAAACCGAGTACAAGCCGGCATAAACGGTGTCGGAGCTCTCGGCGTAGCCGGTCCAGAGAAAGATGGAGAGCGGAGCAGGCGTGGTCATATAGCGCTCGATACCGATCTGTTGATTCCGATAGTTCTCCTCAAAAACATGGTTTACATGAAGCTTTAGGAATAGCCCGGAGAGCAGATACAGCGTACTGATGGCCAGTCCGATAGCATTCATCCGGATTCGGGTACGGGATCCCGGTTTATAAAAAAGGGCCACCGCCAACCCTCCCAATAGCGGCAGAGTATAGAACGGATCGATGATGAATATCGAATTCAGGCTGGCAGGGTAGCTGCTGAAGGGCTGGAAAATCTGCGTGCCGTAACTGGTGCACAGGTCGAGAAAAATGTGGGTGATAAGCACCCAAAATACCATCAGGCTCCAGTCCTTCCATCCCGCCTCCGATTTTTTCATAATGCGATTCAGCACCCAGCCCAGAAGCGGGGGTACAACCAGGCAAAAAAAGATCGAGTGGGTGATGCCGCGATGTACCGCTATCTCCTGTACCTGGTTGAGAAACGGATTGGCCAGTACATCGAGGTCCGGCAGGACACCTACGACAGCCCCTGCAAGAGGAGCTTTATTTCCGACCTTTTTCCCCAGTACCGCCTCACCAACGGCGGCACCAAGAGTGATCTGCGTGATGGTATCCATTA
>JAWVYR010000269.1:0-3813 GCA_033722635.1 Balneolaceae bacterium
ATAGGCCGCACGGTGCTCCTTGGCAGTCAGGCATTGCGGTTCCGAGTCGAGGTGGTAATACCCGCCATCTTCGTCGATCACGCAGTTCATCATGAAGGCGGTGGCTCCACCCGGCACATCCTCATCCACGAAGAGAATACGGTTGGTTTTTTTGAGTGATTCCAGCACCAACTTCTCCCGATCAAAAGGAAGCAGCGTTCGAACATCGATCAGTTCAGCCGATATATCGACCTCCGCAAGCTGCGGTATGACCGATTCACAGATGTTACAGGTGGAGCCGTAGGATACGATGGTGATGTCCTCACCTTCAGCAATGATGTTAGGAATACCCAGCGGCACGGTAAACTCACCCACGTTGGAGGGCATCTTCTCTTTGCTGCGATACGCATTCAGTGGTTCCACCAGCAATGCCGGATCGTCGCCCTGCATCAGCGTGTTGTACATGCCGGCTGCGTCGGTCAGGTTGCGCGGCACACACACATGCACACCTCTTATCCCGTTGATAATCATTCCCATCGGCGAGCCGGTATGCCATATTCCCTCCAGCCGATGCCCGCGGGTGCGTACGATCACCGGGGCCTTTTGTCCGCCCATGCTTCGGTAGCGCAGTGTGGCGAGATCATCGCTCAACGTCTGGAAGCAGAACAACAGGTAGTCGAGGTACTGTATCTCCGCAATCGGCCGCAATCCCCGGAGCGCCAGGCCGATGCCCTGTCCCAGGATGGTGGCTTCCCGTATACCGGTGTCCTGAACACGCAACTCTCCATATTTCTCCTGCATGTTTTCCAGCCCCTTATTGACATCCCCGAGCTTTCCGGTATCCTCGCCAAACACCAAAACCTCCGGGTATTTGTCGAACATGGCATCGAAATTGTCCCTCAATACCACACGCCCATCAACCTCTTCAGGATTATCGGGATATTCCGGTTCAACCTCCTGCACGTGCAGCGGTGACTCATCCGATTCGCTGTAGAGGTAGGAATCGTAACGGTATTCATTGGCCCTGTGGTTCTCCTCGAGCCACTCGATCAATTTCTTTCGTGCCGGAAGATCCTCTCCCCGGACGACCCTGAGGGCTTTGCGGGCGGCGGTAAAGGTTTCCCGCCTCAGCGGTACCATGGCTGATTTCATCTCCGACTGCAGCTTCTGCAACTTATCACCGTGAGAGCTCTGCTCGGCAAGATCATCCAGCAGCTGCCCCACACGGTTCATCTCTTCTTTCAATTCATCCTTGAAGGCCTTCCAGGCTTCCTTCTGTTGTTCCCGTACATAGTCCCTGACTTCCTTCTCCAGCTGCTCCAGCTGCTGCTCATCCGCCAGGCCCTGCTCGATCATCCACTCCCTGGTTTTATCGATGCAGCAGAACTCCTCTTCAAACTGCAGCCGCTCTTCCGATTTGTATCGTTCGTGGGAGCCGGAGGTGGAATGTCCCTGCGGTTGTGTCAGATCATATACATGAACCAGGACCGGCACATGCTCCTCGCGCGCCACTTTCTCCGCTTCTTCATAGGCATTCAACAGAGCGGGATAGTCCCAGCCTTTTACTTTAAAAATCTCAAATCCATCCTTCTCATCGGTACGCTGGAATCCCGACAGCACTTCTGATATGCTTGCCTTGGTGGTCTGGTATTCCTTGGGCACCGATATTCCGTAGCCGTCATCCCACACCGATATAACCAGCGGCACCTGCATGACACCGGCGGCATTGACCGTCTCCCAGAACAACCCTTCGGAAGTACTGGCATCGCCGATCGTACCCCACGCCACTTCGTTACCGCCGTCGGAAAACTTCTGAAATTTTTCATTATCCAGTAGCCGCTCGTGATTCTTATATATTTTTGAAGCCTGTGCCAATCCGAGCAGCCGCGGCATCTGGGCTGAGGTCGGGGAGAGATCCGGTGAGGTGTTTTTCATCGATGTAAGATCCTTCCAGTTTCCCTCCTCGTCGAGGCTCCGTGTGCTGAAGTGTGCGTTCATCTGGCGCCCTCCGGAATTCGGGTCCGCCTCTTCATTGGCGTGCGCGTAGAGCTGGGCAAAAAACTCCTGGACGGTCACCTGCCCTATCGCCATCATAAAGGTCTGATCACGGTAATAGCCGGAGCGAAAGTCTCCCTCCTTGAAATATTTGGCCATGGCGATCTGGGCCATCTCCTTACCGCCGCCAAATATTCCGAACTTGGCTTTTCCGGAAAGAACCTCCTTGCGTCCAAGGTAGGATGCCTCCCTGCTGATCATCGCCAGTTTCAGATCATCAAGAAGCTGCTGCTTGTCCTCCTCTGTAAACTGTTTACCGTCCATTGTGGAACCGGTTTTCGAACTTCCTTTGGCTTTAGTTTTTGCTTTTCCCATAACGCTTCGGTGTTCAGCTCGAGCCCGTATCGGACCTGTGAAAATTAACTTTACACTTGGTACTCTTCCATAATAAGGGTAACGTCCTACTAATACAATTTGCAGGCGTACTGCCGCGCGTTTCTACCTGTGTCACGGCGATAAGGTTTCAACCCAATATCACTCCGTGAAACCGCCTTTGGTCATTTTCATCGGATCGAGCGCCTCATCCAGCTCCTCGTCCGAGAGGTCGGTCAGCTCGCGGGCCACATCCTTAACCGGCCGTCCTTCGGCGAACGCTTTTTTGGCGATCTCCGCACCCTTGTCGTACCCGATAATGGGATTCAGTGCCGTAACCAGCACCGGGTTGCGTCCCACCATATCCCTGATCCGTTCCTCCCGGGCGGCCAGCCTTGACACCGACCGATCCGCCAGATTGCGGACAGCATTGGCCAGTATTTCAATCGATTCCAGCAGATTATGGGCCACCACGGGCAGCATCACGTTGAGCTCAAAATTGCCCGACTGACCGGCTACCGTCACAGCCGCATCGTTGCCGATTACCTGCGCGCAGACCATCGTCAGCGATTCCTCGATCACCGGATTCACCTTACCGGGCATGATCGATGATCCGGGCTGCAACGCTTCGAGTTCGATCTCACCGATACCTGCATTGGGTCCGGAATTCATCCAGCGCAGGTCGTTGCCGATCTTCATCAGACCAACGGCAATCGTCTTCAGCTGTCCGCTTAACTCCACGGGTGCATCCACGGTGGACTGGGCCTCAAAGTGGTTTTTCGCCTCCCGGAAGTCCTCCCCGGTCATCCGCGAGATCTCTTCGGCAAATTTTTCTCCGAACTGCGGATCGGTATTCAGCCCGGTTCCCACAGCGGTACCACCCTGCGGCAATTCCCGCATCCGTTCGAGGGTGTTATGCAGCCGTTCAATACCGAGCTCCAGCTGCCGTTCATATCCGCTGAATTCCTGTTTCAGGGTTACCGGCATCGCATCCATCAGGTGTGTACGCCCGGTTTTGACGACCTCCTTAAGCTCATCTCCCTTCTTCCGGAGCAGATCCTTCAGGTAATTCATGGCGGGAATCAGGTTTCTCGTCAATCCCAGTACCGCTCCCAGACGTATGGCGGTCGGGATGCAGTCGTTGGAGCTCTGGCCGAAGTTGACATGATCGTTGGGATGTATCTCGGTTTCCAACTCCTCATCCTTCAGCTCGTTAGCACGGTTGGCGATGATCTCGTTGGCGTTCATATTGGTGGAGGTACCCGAACCGGTTTGAAAGATATCGATGGCAAAATCGTCGTCCATCTTGCCCTCTATCACTTCCTGGCTGGCATCGCGGATCGCACTGGCAATCTTCTCATCCAGATGGCCGAGCTCGCTGTTAACCTTGGCCGAGGCCTGCTTCACCATACCCAGTGCTTCGATGAAACCCCGGCTGAACCTGATGCCGCTGACGGGGAAATTGTC
>JAWVYR010000270.1:0-3790 GCA_033722635.1 Balneolaceae bacterium
CCAGCGCCCGTGTACGTCCGCCCACGTCGATGGGACCGGTCAAATTCCAGGTGAAAGAGGATATGAAAGCCTGGGTTTGGATGGATCCCCCGCTGCCCGGTGCACTCGATTTGATCGGTTGATGCCATGGGATCTGCTCGCGTGTGGGAAGGGTTTTCGCAAACTCCAGTTCCCGGGCCCGGATATTTCGGGGAATTTCTCCCGTTGCAGGATCCCGCAACAACCGGTGGAAATATTCCGACCGGGCTATCTTGGTTTCAATAGGGGTTCCTTTTTCCGCCTGCTCCTCCCATTCTATCGGTTCATTATCATCCGGTATCGAAAGATAGCCTATCACTCCAACACCGATGAGCAGTATAATTCCGGTAAAAACGAGTACGCCTGATATGTTCCGTTGCATGATGTTGTAAAGTAAACGTGTTAATTAACCGACAAAATCCGTACCATCGACCATCTCATGCCCGATTCCTGACCCTGTACCTGCGGAGTCTCCTGAGCGGATATGATGATTGTCAGGGATTTCTCTGACATTTCGGCCGCGTCATACTGGTCGGTATTCCTGAAATAGGTGGTGCAATCGACAACCATCTGTTGTCCGGATCCGATGGGGGGAGTCGCGGAACCGTAGCCGTAGACTTCTGAGGCCGTTCCCTTCAGCATCAGCTTTCCATTTTGGGCTTTGGTTATCTCCTTCACATCAATCAAAATATGGGCTGTCCCGGGGGCAAGATCCTGTTTTTCGGGGGGCGGCATCATTTCATTCTCCACCGTATCTTTAGTTTCAGAAGGGGCTTCCGACGGTATTTCCTCCATCTGCGCCCCGGTATCGCTCTCAACCGTCGTCAGGGTATCCGGGGATACCGTTTCCTCATCGGCCTTTTTTTCCCCGCTTGTACAACCGGTACTGTACACAGACAGTAAAAGGATTATAACTACTGTGGTGGCTTCCCATACCCTGTTTTTATTCCCTGACAAAACTCATCCCGTTTATTTATAGTATGATTTCGCCTCCGGAGATTCGCGCGTTTTTTTGCGAATATCCATAAGATTATAAAGAAGTAACTGAATTTTATACAATTATTAAAGTGCAAATTGCATAAACGGAAATCATCCCTTGGGATCAGACATTCCAGGCTTTGGAAGCCTGGAATGTCTTGAATAACGATCAAATCCCGGATGAACGGGCTTTTTTTATCGCCTGGCGGCGTTTTTTGCTGATCCCCATCACAAAGGCGGGAACTACATAGAGGGTCAGTATGGATCCAAAGAACAGCCCTCCGATCACGGCCCGGGCCAGCGGCGCCCAGATCTCGGCACCGGTGCCGAAGCTCAGGGCCAGCGGTATCATGGAGCAGATGGTGGTGAGTGCTGTGAGCAGAATCGGTCTCATCCGTCTTTTGCACGCCTCAATCGCATTGTCGAACAGGGAACTTGAGTGCTGATGGTGTTTGGTATAGATATGCATATAGTCCACCAGCACGATCCCGTTGTTAACGATGATCCCGACCAGCATAAAGATTCCGATAAAAGCGGTCGCCCCGATCGGGGTGTTGAAGGCCAGCAGCCCCAGCAGCGCCCCGAAGAACGCAAGCGGTATGGAGAACCAGATCACGAAGGGATCACGGAAATTTTCGAATAGCGAGGCCATGATCATATAGGTGAGCAGGACGGCAAAGAGCAGCGACCAGGTCACTTCGCTGGTTCCCTCCTCCTGGTCGCGGGTTGGTCCGCTGAATTCGTAACGGTACCCGTCAGGGAGCACCACCTCGCGCTGTATCACATCGGTGATCTTCTGCCGGTATTCAGAGAGGTTTCCATCCACCTCGATACTCACATCCAGCACGGTCTCCCGGTCTCTGCGCTCGATACGGCTCAATCCTTCCACACTCTCAAAACGTCCCAGCGCGGCCACCGGCACCCGCTGCTGATCTACCTGAACCAGCTCCAGGTCAAACAGAGCTTCCCGGCTGTTTAGCACCGATTGGGTGACCCGCACCTCGATCGGCACCTCCCGGCCCTCTTCCCTGAAATACCCGACACGGGTGCCCTGCACCTGCGTCTTGAGGGAGTTGGCCACCCGGTTTAATGAACTGCCCATCCGGCTGATCCGCTGCCTGTCGACGAGATAATGAAGTTCGGGCGTGGGTTGGGTGCGGCCGTTGTCCACCGATATCACATTGGTATCGGCCATCATCACCACTTCAATCTTGTTGGATATTGCCTGCAGCACATCCACGTCGGGCCCGATCAGGCTCAGCCGCATTCCGCCGCCGAATCCGCCGAATCCGCCTCGTCCCCCGCTTGTCCGTATATTGACGTCGACGCCGGGGGCCTGCAGTATCCTGCGAAGATTCCTCGAGAATTCATTGGTGTTGAGATCCCGCTGGCTCTGATCCACCAGGGTTACGGTGATCCGCCCGGTGTTGGTTTCGGTGGTATAACCGCGCTGTCCGATCGAGGTGACAACCGTTTTCACTTCTTCCATATCCATCAGCTGATTGCTGAAGGATCGAAGTACCTCGGCTGTTTTTACCAGTTTGGTCCCGGATGGAAGTTCCACACTGACGTTCACCTCCCCTGAATCGCTCTGTGGGAAGAATTCGCTGTCAAGATTCTGGTAGATGAGATAGGATCCGCCCATCACGGCAACCACGAAGATTGCTACCATCCATTTTCGGTACATGATCCAGCGCAGCGACCGGGCATACCAGCTTTCGAGCTTGTGCATTCCCCTGAACATGAAGCTGTGCCGCTGAAATTCGCTCTTGTCGAGAAAGAGCAGCGACAGCACCGGCACCAGGATGATCGAGGAGATGAAGGAGATGCTGATCGCAATACTGATGGTGATAGCGAATTCCACGAAAAACTGTGCCTGAAGACCGGACAGTCCCACGATCGGTACAAATACGCCCAGGGTAGTCAGCGTTGCACCCAGCAGCGCGCCAACCACCTCATTGGTGCCCTCCAGCGTAGCCTTGAATTTCGGGATGTTCTCCTCCAGCTTTCGTGCGATGCTTTCCGACACCACGATGGCGTTATCCACCAGCAGCCCGATCGCCAGGGCCAGGGCGGTGATGGTAAGGATGTTCAGGGTGAGCCCCACCGCGTACATGGCGGCAAAGCTCGCGGTGACCGACACCGGAATGGTGGTGGCGACCACTGAGGCGATACGCCATCCGCCCATGAAGAGCAGCAGTATGACCACCACAACCAGCAGGGCGGCGATCGCCGACTGGGTCAGGTTCAAGATGGAGTTTTCGATATTTTCACCCTGGTCGGTCAGAACCTGCAGCGAGGTGCCGGGCGGAAGCTTGCTGTTGATCGATGCCAACTCCTCCTTCACAGCACTGGTAACGTCCAGGGTGTTCGCATCCGATTTTTTCTGTACCTCCACCGAAACGCTGTTGTTCCCGTTGATCTCCACGAGGGTGGAGATCTCGGAGAAACTGTCCTCCACATCGGCTACATCTTTGATCCGTATCGGTACCCCGTTCTCGGTGGTTTTGATAATGGTCTGGCGTATCTCCTCCACATTCTGATACATAGACTGCGCCCGGATGCTGAAACTGGTGCGGTCAGCGATGATATTGCCGATCGGCATCTGCACGTTGTTGTTTCGCAGAGCTGACTCGATCTCCGAGGGCTCCAGCCTATGCTGGGCCAGCGACATTGGATCCACATTGACAAAAATCTTTCGCTCCAGCCCGCCCCGGGTGTCGGCCGATGCTACACCCGGCAGACGCTCCAGACGAGGTTCGATAAATTCGATGCCGAGCCTGCGGAGATCATC
>JAWVYR010000271.1:0-3772 GCA_033722635.1 Balneolaceae bacterium
CCTCTTTGGTTTGTGGAGGGCCTCGCCGAGTATCTTTCCACCGGCGACAAAAGTTCGCATACCGCCATGTGGCTGCGGGATGCGGTGCTGCATGAAAATATGCCCAGTATCCGCGACCTGTCGCGCAGCCGGCAGTACTTTCCCTATCGATACGGGCATGCCGTGTGGGCCTACATTACGGGTCGGTGGGGCGACGATGTGGTGGACGACCTCTATGTGAACGCGGCAAAGGCAGGTCTTGGAAAGGGGATCAAGCAGACCCTGGGTATCGCTCCGGATTCCCTGTCGACCCTGTGGGTGCAGTCGATCCGCGATCAGTATTCCGAGGACCTGAAAGGACGTACCGCTCCCGATTCCACGGGCCTGAAGGTACTTTCTCCCGAGACCGGCACCGGACGGATGAATGTAGCCCCGTCTATCAGTCCGGATGGAGAGCGCGTAGCCTTCATCTCGCAGAAAAATCTTTTTTCACTGGAACTCTTTCTGGCCGACGCCAAAACCGGCCGCATCATCCGCAAATTGACGAGCACCGCTACCGATCCCCATCTGAACTCCATTCGGTTTATCGACTCCTCGGGCAGTTGGTCGCCGGAGGGGGAAAAATTTGCCGCCTCGGTTTTTTACAAAGGGGACAATGCGATCGTGATCATCGATGCAAACAAGGGGGGTATTGAACGGCGGATCCGTTTCGACGAGGTGGATGCGCTGACCAATCCCGCCTGGTCGCCCGACGGTTCCAAGATCGCCTTTTCAGGTTCCGACGGCGGCTACAATGATCTCTATCTGTATGATCTTGAAACGAAGCAGCTGACCAACCTTACCGGGGACCGATACACCGATATTCAGCCGGTTTGGTCGCCCGACGGATCCCGGCTGGCATTTGTGACCGATCGGGGTCCGGGTACCGACCTGGATAATCTGATATTTGGCAACACGGCCATCGGTGTGATGAATATTGAAACCCGCGAGATTGAATTGCTGCCTGAATTCTACAATGCCAAGCATATCAATCCCCAGTTCAGCAGCGACGGCAATTCGCTCTTTTACATCTCCGACTACAACGGGTTCAGCGATGTGTACCGCTACGATTTTGAAAACGGCCGGCGTTACAAGGTGACTCACACCAAGACCGGGATCAGCGGTATCAGCGAGCTGTCTCCGGCGATTACCGTCTCCCGCGAAACCGGCGACATGATGGTGACGGTATTCAAAAAATCCAATTACAATGTGCACCGCATTTCGGCTGATCAGACCACCGGCGAGCAGGTGCTCGGCTCTGTGCAGGCGACAAGCTCCGCCAAGCTGCCGCCCATGGGTCGGGGCGGCAACCAGATGCTGAGCGATTTTCTCTCCACTCCGATCCTCGATCTGCCGGCCGACACCAGTTTTTCCATGCGTGATTACGGCGCCAAGCTGCGGCTCGAAACCATTACAGGGGGCGGAGGTATCGGCATCTCCACGCAGTTTGGAGGGGCGGCCGTGGGTGGAGTCACCTTTCGGTTTTCCGACATGCTTCGCCAGCATATTTTAACCACCACGGTTCAGCTGCAGGGCCGGTTGAAAGACTTCACCGGGCAGGTATCCTACCTGAACCGCGACCACCGGTTTGTCTGGGGTGGATCGGTGAGCCACGTGCCTTTCAGGACAAGCGCCGCCGCCGTGAGCCGTCAGGATACCACCGTAGATTTTGATGGTGACCAGGTTACGGCTGACGGTTCCGTCTCGCTGATCACCCAGCGAATATTCCAGGAGCGGGTCTCAGCGCTGGGCATGTACCCGCTCTCATCAACCCAGCGGTTTGAAATTTCCGGCAATTGGACTCACATCTGGTACGATATCGACCAGGAGCGTACCTTCTTCACAGACCGCGGAATACCCTTTAAACGAGAGGATATAGACCCGGCGGCACCTTCACCGATCAATCTGTTCAGCACCTCGGCTGCTTTTGTATCCGACAATTCGCTTTCCGCCTTCACCGGACCGATCCGGGGTCACCGCCTGCGGCTAGAAGTTGAACCGACGGTCGGTACCCTCGATTATACCACAGCACTCGCCGATTACCGCAGATATATCTACATGCAGCCTTTCACCCTGGCATTACGGGCCTTACACCTGGGACGGTACGGGGATGATTCCGATGATACCCGGCTCAGTCCGAACTATGTAGGATTCGAAAGCCTTGTCAGGGGATATAACATCAATTCCTTCGATACCGAGGAGTGCGCACAGTCTCCCGGGGAAGGCTGTGCCGTTCTCAACCGGTTGTTCGGCAGCCGAATAGCGGTAGCCAACGTGGAATTCAGGGTGCCCGTATTGGGTATAGAGGATCTGGCGCTCTTCCGCACCCGCACCCTGCCCACCACTCTGAACCTCTTCTTTGACGGAGGGTATGCCTGGAACAAGAACGATCCCTTCGATTTCGGAGATCTGAAGTGGACCACCGATGAGACCGAAGAACGGATCCCGGTGTTCAGCACCGGCGCGGGGCTCCGTTTCAATGTGTTCGGAGCATTGATCGCGGAGGTTTACTTCGCTGTGCCTTTCCAGCGGCCGAACCAGGGGGGATATGTAGGATTCCACATCGCACCCGGATTCTGAATCGATCCGGCCGCACAAACAGCGCACGTAGGGCTATATATTGGCGGGCTCGTTGATATGATGAGGGGTTGGTTTGCCCTCCTCGTCGATATGTACAAAAACGATCTCGTCGATTTTGATAATTGTATCTTTGCTGAATTTATTGCGCACTTCGCAGCGGATCGTAATGGAAGACTTGCCGAACCTCACTGTCTCCATACCGATCTCGATGATGTCGCCCAGCTTGGCTGAGCTGACAAAATCGATCTCCGACATGAACTTGGTCACCAGGTTACCTCCCTTGCCCAGTTGACAGCTGACGAAGATGGCCGCCTCCTCATCAACCCAGCTCAGCACGGATCCGCCGAAAAGCGTGCCGTGGGCATTCAGATCCTGAGGTTTGATCAATTTTCGACTGTAAAATTTCATGGTTTAGCTGGCATTTGTTCTGAGATTCTGTTGCTAAACATCGTCATCTGCCTGCAGCGTTTCCCCCGATTCAAGCTTTCGCATCCTTTTGCGGAATTGGCCCAGCGCATATTCAACAAATTCATCGCGGGTGAGCCCAAACGGCATCACTTCGTATCGGTCGAAAATATCATTGATGATCTGCAGCGACAGGTCCAGCAGTTCCTCCATGCGGGTTTCTATGAGGGGCCACAGCTTCGGATTGTGCTGTACCAGGCGGTTCAGCAGATACAGCCCGTACGCGATATGACGGGATTCATCCCGCTTGACCAGTTCCACACCTTTACGGAGACCCGGCATAAGGTCGTTTCGCTCAAGCATGGTATAAAAGGCATGGTAGCCGGTCTCGGCCAGCACCCCCTCCACGATCATGTTGTAGGTAACGGAAGCCTCGGCCTGAGCCTGACTGGAGGGATCGGTGAGGAGCCGCTGCATCGATCCGGGCAACTCCTCATAGAAAAGTTTTTTATAGGGCTCGCTGTGAAAACGGGTAAGATCGGGCCGTTCAGGTATCACGTGATCGATAAAACGGTGAAAAAACTCGGTGTGTTTGGCTTCCTCAAAGAGAAACGTGGTCAGGTAGATCTCTTCCTCCATGCGATGCTCTCTGGCCATCACCAGCATAAGCGGCAACAGCTCCTCGGTGACCGATTCCTCGCCGGCCAGAAAAAGTGATATCAGGTGCAGCGTCACCTCCTGTTCCAGCTCTTCAAAGCTTTCCCAGTCG
>JAWVYR010000272.1:0-3747 GCA_033722635.1 Balneolaceae bacterium
AGGAGTGACCGTATCCTATTTCGAGTGGCTGAAAAATCTTTCGCACGTACGGTTCGGCCGCATGGAGAAGCGGTATGAGGAGAGCAGTCTCCGGCGGATACTCAATGTGATTGAAAATATCTCCGATCGGACCTTTACCGAGGCAGAACTGGAGCAGCTGGCCAAGGGAGGTGACGAGCGGGCGCTGGTCGATTCTGGCCTGGAGGAGACGATGATTGTGGCATACAATCAGATCAATGAGCTGCGCAAGCAGCATGATACGGATCTGAGAACGGCGGCTTTTCTGAATGCTATCGAGAAGGTGGGTATCATTTACGAACAGATGGGTATTTTCCCCTGATATAAAAAAACCCCGGTTGGAGTCGGACCGGGGTTCTTATCGTTATTTTGGTTTATGGTAGAACCAAAAAATGTACAGTTAAGCAATTTCGGAGTAATCATGTTGAGATAGGAAAGGTTGCTTAACCACTACCCCTTACGCAAAAAAATTAAAATGGTTACATGTTGTCTTTTTATATCCTGATGTTTGTCGTACCGGCAGCTATTATCGGGTTAGCGATTTACCTCTCCCACAGAGTTAAGCTGAAGGACCATGGATGAAACCCAGGTGGTATCGATAACCGTCAACGAATATGCCGTCGGGGCCTTTATCGGTTATCTGTGTATTCTGATCGGTATCGGTATCTATTCCTCCCGCTTTTCATCGGAAGGAATCAGCGAGTTTTTTGTAGGCGGTCGCAAGATGAATCGATTTGTAGTGGCGCTTTCGGCGGTGGTGTCGGGCCGAAGCGGCTGGCTGCTGCTGGGCGTCACCGGCATGGCCTACGCACGGGGTGCCTCGGCCGTCTGGGCGGTGATCGGTTATATCGTCGTGGAGCTGTTCCTCTTTCTCTACTACGCCAGGCGCCTCCGCAATTTTTCAGAGAAGTACGACTGCATCACGGTACCCGATTTTTTTGCCGAACGGTTCAACGACCGCAACGGCTATCTCCGGATTGCCCTCGTGGTTGTTTTCCTGATCTTCATGGTCAGCTATGTTTCCTCCCAATTCCTGGCCGGTGGTAAAGCGTTTGCCTCCAGTTTCCATATCGATCAGCAGACCGGGATCCTGATATCCGCCGGGATCATCCTGATATATACAGTACTGGGTGGTTTTTTGGCGGCCAGTCTCACCGATATGATACAGGCGATATTTATGATCTTTGCGTTGGTGGTACTGCCTGTTATCGCTATAGTGGATGCCGGCGGCCTGCAGAGCGTCTTGTCCCAGCTGAACAGCATGGAATTGACCATGATCGATCCCTTCGCCATCACCGTGGGCGGCTTGATCGGTTTTCTGGGCATCGGGTTGGGCTCCCCGGGCAATCCCCATATTTTGGCCCGTTACATGTCGATCGATGATGCGAGGCAGCTGCGGTGGTCGGCGGTGGTCGGAACCACCTGGAACGTCATCATGGCCTGGGGGGCGTTATTCATCGGGCTGGTCGGCAGGATCTATTTTCCCGAGGTGGAGATGCTGCCCGCATCAGACCAGGAAAATCTCTTTCCCGTACTGGCTCAGCAGCATCTGCACCCCATAATTTTCGGGGTGGTGGTCGCCTCGATCTTTGCTGCAATCATGTCTACCGCCGATTCCCAGCTGCTGGTGGCTGCCTCGGCTGTGGTGAGGGATCTGTATGACCGGATATATCACAGAGGTGAAGAGATTCCCCAGAAAAAGCTGGTGTTTATTAGCCGGCTGGTGGTGCTCATCCTGGTGATCTTTGCGCTCCTTTTTGGCCTGCTCGCACGGGATATCGTCTTCTGGCTGGTGCTCTTCGCATGGGCCGGTCTGGGGGCATCGATCGGTCCCACTTCGATCCTGGCACTCTACTGGAAGGGCACCACCCGGGCCGGCATATTCGCCGGATTGTTCACCGGCACGGCGACCACCATCATCTGGTATCTGGTGCCCGTACTGAAAAACAATTTCTACGAACTGGTACCCGCCTTTCTGTTGAGCCTGCTGGCAACCTGGTTGGTCAGTCTTTTTACCGAAAAGCCAGATAAAATCGAGGAGGTTTTTGTGGAGATGAAAAAGTAAGTGAAGCCGGCAATTATCAAAAAGTTTCCTACAGACGCTGGTTCTGGTTACCTTTAGCTAACTTTGGATTAATCGCAACGGCAACGGAAGATCACTGGATTTGAGCAGATTCCTTACAAAAGAGAAAAAATGGCTTTGGAATGAGGGCCGGTATATTCGATGCTACGAGCTGCTGGGAGCCCATAAAAAAACCCGCAGCGGGAAGCATGGGGTCAGGTTTGTGGTGTGGGCACCCAACGCATACAGCGTAAGTGTGGTGGGGGATTTTAACAACTGGGACGGGCGCGAACATCCGATGACACTGGATGAGGATACCGGACTTTGGTGGACCTTTGTACCGGGGCTGAAGCAGTGGGCGATCTACAAGTATGAGATCAAGACCGCAGAAGATGCTCCCCCTTTTTTAAAAACCGATCCTTACGCATTTGTCACGGAATTGCGTCCCAAAACAGCTGCGCTGGTCTACGATCTGGAGGGTTATACCTGGAACGACGATGCATGGATGCAGAACCGCGGGGAGCGCCAGCGATACGACAAGCCGATTTCGATCTACGAGATTCATATCGGCTCCTGGCGGAGAAAAGGCGAACATCAGGAATACCTTACCTATCGCGAGCTGGCCGACGAGCTGGTCGACTATGTGGACGGTATGGGATATACTCATATCGAACTGATGCCGGTGGCAGAACATCCCTACGACCCCTCATGGGGTTACCAGATCATTGGCTATTTTGCTCCCACCAGCCGTTTCGGCGATCCCAAGGATTTTATGTATTTCGTCGACCGGTGTCATCAGGCGGATATCGGCGTTATCCTCGACTGGGTGCCGGGACATTTTCCGAAGGATGAGCAGGGATTGCAGATGTTCGACGGAGAACCACTTTATGAGCATGAGGATATCCGGCGGCGCGAGCAAAAAGACTGGGGTACGCATATCTTCGATTATGGAAAGGCGGGAGTCCGAAATTTTCTGCTTTCAAACGCCAAATTCTGGCTGGAGAAATACCATATAGACGGCTTCCGCGTCGATGCGGTGGCCTCGATGCTCTACCTGGATTACTCCAAAGGTCCCGGTGAATGGTCTCCAAACCGGTACGGGGGGAGGGAAAACCTGGAAGCGATCGATTTCCTGCAGCAGACCAACGATATCGTCCACGAACAGTATCCCGGCGTGCTGACCTTTGCCGAGGAGTCGACCTCCTGGGCCGGCGTCACCCATCCCACCGACAGCGGCGGACTCGGATTTGATTTCAAGTGGAATATGGGGTGGATGAACGACACACTCACATATGTGGAAAAGAAACCGGCCGCCCGCCTCAACGATCCCGAGAAAATCACCTTCCCCATGGTCTATGCCATGCATGAAAAATTTGTCCTGCCACTCTCGCACGACGAAGTGGTGCATATGAAAAGGCCGCTGGTATTCAAGAGCCCCGGAAGCGATGAAGAAAAGTTTGCCAATCTCAGGCTGCTCTATACCTACCAATACGGGCACCCCGGTAAGAAACTCCTTTTCATGGGCAGTGAATTTGCCCAGACCAGCGAGTGGTCGGAGGACCGACCGCTGGAGTGGTATCTGCTGGAATATGAGCGCCATCAGGGGGTACATAACCTGGTGAAGGACCTGCTGAGTATCTACAGGAGTGAAAAAGCGCTCCATGAGC